>JANWZU010000120.1 GCA_025054795.1 Candidatus Caldarchaeum sp. | reverse complement strand
TATGCAGAGGTCGGCGTCTCTCAGACATCCCACAGGGGAGGAGGCGTACCGTATCTTATCCCCGTAGATGCGTTGAACATTCTTCATGGCGGCTGGGTCGTAAACTGAGACACTGCAGCCGGACTCGAGCAGGCGGTCTATTATTTTAAGTGAAACGGCTTCTCTTACGTCGTCGGTGTTCGGCTTGAACGAAAGGCCTAAGATTGCGGCCTTTTTCCCTGCAAGGCTTCCGACAAGGTCCTCAGCAAGCTCAACCGCCCTGTATGGCTGGCTGGTGTTCACCTTTTCCACGCTTTCAGGTACAGCTGGCTTGTAGCCTAGGTTTTGCGCAAAGGCTATCAGCGCCTTGACATCCTTAGGAAAACAGCTTCCACCATAACCAAGCCCGGCGTTAAGGAAGTAGGGGCCTATCCTCCTGTCCAACCCTATTCCTCTGGCGACCACAACCACGTCTGCGCCGGGCACACGTTGGCAGATGTTTGCTATGTCGTTGATTAGGCTGATACGAGCTGCTAGGAAGGTGTTGCTGGCGTACTTTATCATCTCGGCGTTGACTGTGTTTGTCTTAATGACCGGAGGCATCCTAACCCCGTAGAACCGCCTGTAAAGTATGAGAAGAGCTTTGTCAGCCCCACCCCAGTCGTCCCCCACTACAATCCTGTCGGGTTTCAAAGTGTCCTGAACAGCCGAACCCTCACGGAGAAACTCTGGGTTAGCTGCGAGGAGAAAACCTTTACCAACCTTTTTCCCACTCTTCTCTTCAAGACGTTCCCTAACGACTGTTCTTGTGGTTCCGGGGACAACCGTGCTCTTCACTGCGATGGCCTGTTTTTTACCGCTTTTGGCTAAAACCTCGCCTACAGCTCCCGCCGCCTCTGCCACATACCTAAGGTCTATGCTCCCGTCTTCCCTTGAAGGCGTTCCGACAGTTAAGAAGACAACATCAGAACCGGTCAACTCTCTGTGTTCCGTAGTGCACTTGAAATTTTTTCCACGAACAGCACGCTTCAGAAGTTTCTCGGCACCGGGTTCTCTGAAAGGTAGTTCCCCCTTACGTATGCTAACTACCTTTTCCTCATCCACATCGACGCCGACAACCCTAAACCCCTTAACAGCCATACATACAGCCGTCGTCAACCCCACATAGCCTAAACCAACAAACCCAACCTTCACAGCCTTTCACCCAGCAAGCTGGAGTAGGAGGATGTCAACGCATGCAGATACGACTCAGGAGTACCGATGTCAAGACGCAGCTCATAATCCTCAAGCCTGACAGCAGCAACCTCAGCACCTCCATCAATCATATTCTGAATAGCATCAGTAAGCTGCAGTTCTCCGCCTACACCGACGACTGTGGCATCAATGGCCCTCATGATCAGAGGAGTGAAGACATAGAACGGCATTATAGCGAGGTTTGAAGGAGGATTGGCTGGTTTTTCTACAACCCTCGAGACTAAAAGCGTGTTGCCGGTTCTTGGCCGGCCTACAACCACCCCGTACTGACGTGGGTCATCAACCTGCTGAACCAGCAGCGTCGCACCATCGACCTTTACTGATAAAAGCCTCTGAAGAAAGCGGTGTTTTTCAGAAACGATGTACGTATCCCCTGCACACAGCAGAAAATCCTCATCACCTACAAAATGCCTCGCAGTCCTCACGGCGTCGCCGAAACCTCTTGGACTATTTTGGCTAACCCACACCATTACCGAATCCTCAACCATTCTGTAGAAAGAGACTAGGTCCGAGGTTGTCGAAGACTTGCCCATTTTCTCTAGCTTGTCCACGAAATCCCAGTCTGGTGTGAAATGGTCTTCGATGGCTCTCTTCCCACGGCCTACCACGAAACAGAACTCTCTAAAGCCGAACTCGTACAACTGCTCGTAAAGAGCTTGGAGCAGAGGCTTCAGCACAACTTGGCCGTTGCTCCCCTTGACGTATATCGGCAGCATCTCTTTCGGAAGCTCCTTCGTAGTTGGAAGAAGGCGAGTGCCCAGACCTGCAGCCGTGACTACTACTTTTTTAAGCATTCATGGAACACAGTTTCAAGGCAGTAAATTAACCTTGTCCACACATCCTGCGTAAACTACATCATGTAGGAGGCTATCAACCGGATGTTTCTCCTCTCCGCCTCCACGTTTGCCGAGGGATGTATCCATCAACCGAACATCAGCTTACACACTCCAAGGTATCGTCTTCAAAACCTCCCCCACACTCTAGTTTGTGCACCGTCAAGCTTCTGACCTGTTGTTTGAAGCCTTTCAGATGCTTTCAAGAGGTCTGAGAGACCTATGTATCCTGCTACAGTGTACCTGAACTCTCTATCTTTGTCGAGCAGTTTGATGAATTGTTTTTTAAGCCTGACCGACATCTATTTCGTCGCTTCTGCGACTACTAATAAGGGTTGTTGCTGATGTGCTCACGTTGTTAGGCCTATTTTAGATTTTATTGTCTCTATGTCCTTTTCTATTTTTGATATTCTCTGCTCGAGCAGTGTGCGGAGGTCGTTTCTCACTCCTCTTACTTCTGCTAACAGTTCATCTTGTTTCTCAATCATTATGTCCTGCTTTCTCAGCATCAGTTCTTGTTTCTCAAGCATCTTGTCCTGCTTTTCCAGCATCTGGTCTTGTTTCGATAGTGTTAGGTCTTGTTTTGCGAACATCACTTCGAAGTAGGCGGCGCCTGTTGCGAAGCCTTCCACCATTTCCTCGGTTAGATTTCCTGCTACTATTTTGAAGGTTTTGAACTCTCCTGTTGCGGCTGAGTATGATGCTGATGTTTTCGCAACATGTATGGGTGTTGGTGCTTGTTGGATTGTTTCGAGGAATTGTTTGATGCGTTCTTCTGTTGATTCGCACACTATTTTTACGCTTCCGTCTTCTAGGTTTTCGACGTAGCCTGTTATGCCTTGTCTCCGTGCTATTCTTCTCACGTAGTATCTGAACCCTACTCCCTAGACGTCGCCGTCCACCTGTATCTCGGCTCTCACCGGTGCTGGAGCGAGGCCCGTCATCTGTATATGTTGGTTGTTTTCTAAGTTTTTTCTGTTATCAAGGGGTAGGGTGTTGTTTTCTTGTCTTTGAAGTAGTGGTTGACCAGTGAGGATACTGCTATGAAGTCGAGGAACACCATGGTCAGAAGCATGGCG
>JANWZU010000139.1 GCA_025054795.1 Candidatus Caldarchaeum sp. | reverse complement strand
AACAGTTATACAGGGCGATACTGCTATCTGTCCATACGGTCTGGGAACGTTCAGCAGCCGTGCATCAATAGTCGGTGCGTCGTCGGCTTTTCTCGCAGCTAAAGAACTCAGGGAGAAAATTTTGAAAATAGCCTCTACCCTGCTAGAGGCCAAGCCAGAGGATTTAGACGTTAAACAGGGAAGAATATTCGTGAAAGGTGCGGAGGATGTAGGCTTGTCGATTTCAGATGTAGCGAAAAAGGTTTACAAAGACCCATACCTTATTTCACCTCCGATAGAACCCGGGCTTGAAGCCACGAAGTATTTCCTAACTCCAAACGTTAGCCATGTGCCCGACGAGCATGGAAACATAAACGTCTATCCAACCTATCCCTACACAGTTCACTCAGCCGTAGTAGATATTGATCCAGAAACAGGAGCGATAAAAATCTTAGACTACCTGATAGCCTCCGACTGTGGAGTGGTTCTTAACAGTGCGATGGTTAACGGACAGCTGATTGGAGGTTTTGTTCAAGGCTTAGGCGGAGCGGTTTTTGAGGAGCTCGTCTATAACGATGGGATTCTCATCTCTGGGTCGTTTATGGATTATTTTATTCCAACAGCGTTGGAAGCACCTATTGTAAAGCTTTATCACCACGAGACTCCTAGCCCCTTCACACTGCGTGGAAGTAAGGGTGTTGGTGAGAGTAGCACGGTAGGAACCTACGCAGCCCTGCTGAATGCGGTTCAAGATGCTCTGGACGGTGAGACGTCTGTAAACATGTTCCCGCTTAAACCTGAATACATTTTTTCATTAATAAAAAATAAAGCCGCCGTTGAGAAGGCCCTTTAAGCCAAGTATGACCCCTCCGACATCCATCAATAATCATGCGGCGTGGCTGGTTTTACCTGCCTAGGTGTTGTTTGAAACAAACACTAGTATATTAATTCGCAGCCGATTATAATTTGGCGTATGGCAGGTGTTGGTGTGAGCGTTGTTGTTAACGCTTTAAAGACTTGGCTCATCCCCCTACGATACGGCGTCGAGCGCTGGAGCTACACTTTGCAGCGTGTTTCGGGGGTTGCTATAACGCTGTACTTCGTTGCGCACGTGGTTGAGACGGGCAACGTGGTTGGAGGTGCTGGTGTCTGGAGTGTTCCTCCCTACGAGTTTGCCGAGATGGTGTGGAACGAGACAAAGACCTTTCTAGCCAATCCGCTGTTTGACGCTGGGCTGGCTTTGCTGGCGTTTATGATATTCTTTCACACGGTCAACGGCGTTAGGCTTGTGCTGGCGCATTTCGGAATAATTTTAGGTAAGCCAACCCGGCCCGAATACCCTTACCGGGCTGCGTCGATGTCGAAGGCTCAGAGGGGGGTTTTCTGGCTGAGCGTGTTGCTGGCTGTCGCAGCCATGGTTTACGCTTTGGATGTTTTCTTCAAGGTGCTTCAGCTATGAAGGAGAAAACGGTAATGCTTCTGCATTACATCACGGGCCTCGGAATTATCGTGGCTGGAGGAATCCATCTGGCGACCGTCTTCCTGCTCAGCCCCTACCATCTGAGCATGGAGTTCGACAACAATCCTTTCGCAGTGCTCTCAGTCTACCGGAACATCCTTCTCGCAGGCACGTTGGAAGTGCTGCTTGTTCTCGTGGCTTTCCACGGCTTCAACGGCTTGAGGGTTGTCCTTCAGGAGCTTTATCAGGGTAAGACATACACGAAGGCCGTGAACATCATAGTATCTGTGGTTGCTGTGGCGTTGGTTGTTTACGGCACGAGGACTATTTTGATTGCGCATCAGCTTGGACAGGGGTGAGAAAGGTTTGCAGGAAGTTAAGTTTAAGGTTTTCCGCTACGACCCTGATAAGAAAGACGGCAAGGGTTTTCAAACATACACGGTCCCCGTCTCGAAGGGAATGACGGTTCTGCAGGGGCTTATGTACATCAAGGAGAAGCTGGACCAGACTCTTTCGATGAGGTTTTCGTGCAGGATGGCTACCTGCGGCTCGTGTGGAATGACGATAAACGGCTTGCCGAGGCTTGCGTGCTACACTTTGATTCAGGAGTTGAAGACACGAACCATAGTCGTCGAGCCTTTGAGAAACTTCCCAGTCATAAAAGACCTCGCAACAGACTTCGAGGAATTCTTCAGCAAACACAGGTCTGTCAACCCATACCTAATCAGGATAGACACACACGAGCAGGAAAAGTCGAACGTCTCCTACACACAGTCGGACGAAGAAGTTGAGAAGTACCTCCAGTTCGCCTACTGCATCAAATGCGGCCTCTGCTACGCCGCCTGCCCCGTAGTCGCCACCGACAAGCAGTTCCTAGGCCCTCAAGCCCTTGCGCAGCTCTACCGATACTTAGCTGACTCGAGGGATGAAGGAGGTGAGGAGCGGCTGAGGCCTTTGAGCGACGGCCACTCTCTTCTCAGATGCCATTTCGCAGCCTCCTGCAGCCAAGTCTGTCCCAAAGGCGTCGACCCCGCGCTTGCGATACAGCTTCTGCGCAGAGAACTCTTTTTAAGAGGCTAGAAGGACGGATACCCGCCGTTGTATTCGTTGATTATCATGCTTGCAGGACTAGCTGTTTCGATGGCTGGGTTTTACATCGCAGGCGGGAGGCGGGTCTTCAGGTTCGGCGGAGAAAGCTTTGCCACGGCCCTTCCCATATTTTTTCTCTCAACGCAGACAGCCTCCTACCTGTCTTCAGCCGGGGTGTTGACAGCCGCAGCCGTCATGATGGCTGCAGCTGCGGGGCTTCTGATGCCTTTGGCGATGAGGGCTGAGCAGTCGAACACGCCTAAGACTTCGGGGTTCTCTGTTGTTCAACGGATGAGTCTCGTGATGCTGTTTGCGGCTGTTTTCTACAGCCTTGTCTCGACAGCGGTAAGCCCGGTGATTGTTGTTAGCTTTGCAGCGGCCGGATTCTGCTACGTGGCTGCAGTCGGCAGGATGGGCAGGCTTACGGCGACAGCTGCTTCCTCGGCCGTGGTTTTAGCTGGGCTTTACGCATACTTCACAGTCCCCAGCACTCTTTTCACCCAGGACATCATCCTAATCGCAGTAATCCTGGTTGTGTATGCTATTGCGACGCTCAGCCCTCAGACTTTGGAAAAATTCATGGAGGCCTTCACACCTGCACATCTGTCCCTCCTAGCCATCGCAGCCCTAGCCGTGCTTTTCTCACCGCTTCATACAGTCCCGCCTCCCACGCCCGAGCTCCCTCCGTTAGAAGCCCTAGTCATTCTGCCAGCTGTCTTCCTAGCCTTCTCAACAGCCGGAAGCCACGCATCAGCCAGACCGGTGGAAGCATCCCTGCTTGTTCTAGCCGTCAGCGTGGTGTCTGCAGGAGGCTCGTTTCCACAAGCAGTTGCGACGCTCCTACTCCCGGTCGTCGGAGAACCTGCCTTGGCGATGTTCTCTGCAATGGTTCAAGCGGTGTTGCAGTTTGTCGGTTTATCGGCTATGACTCTGGTTTTATACAGGCTGTCGAAGGCTAGGCAAGCGTCTGAGTTGTCGAAGCCCGTTGTTGTCTACGGCCTGCCAGCTATTGCTGTGGGTTTAGGCGCTGCAGCTGTGTTTGGCTCCTCTACAGGAGACCTGCTGTTTCTAGCGGGCGCAGTCAACATGATGTCGTTCGCTGTTTTGCTGGCTGACGTCGGAGGCGTGAACATACTGGCTGCCTCCGTCCTGTTCCTAATCTCCTTCAACTCCGTGGTCCTAGTTGCTTCAAGGCTCAACGTCAACCTGACGGCTGAAGCCATGCCCGGCTTGGAAGCTATACCTGCCTTCATACCTCCAGCATTTTCCATCGCCGTAGTGTTGACTGGCACGTGGTCATTCTCACTCGCCGTGGCAGACTGGCTCATACGACGGCGGTTTGGAAAGCCTCATCCGTAGACATTCGCCGCTGAACACTAATATAGATGAAGACAGGGTTGATAGGGTTGAGAGAAGCTTGGGAAGAGGAGAGCACGCAGCCCGGCATCTGAAGAAGGTTAGGAACAAGTTTAGATGGGCTATCAGAAAGTATCGGATAAGGAGGATGGGGCTCAAGGAGAAGACCGACCCGCTTGAAGGCGCACCCATGGCGAGAGGCATAGTCATCCAGAAGGTTGGAATCGAGTCGAGGCAGCCGAACTCAGCCGTCCGCAAAGCCGTCAGAGTACAGCTGATCAAAAACAGCAAGGTCGTGACTGCTTTCCTGCCCGGCGACGGTGCTTTGAACGTTGTCGACGAGCACGACGAGGTTTTGGTGGAGGGGATCGGCGGGTCTATGGGCAAGTCGATGGGCGACCTGCCGGGGGTTAGGTATAAGGTGACGATGGTTAACGACGCTCCGCTCAACCTTTTGATTACGGGCGAGGTTAAGAAGCCTAAGAGGTAGAGTTTTTAACGATTCTCCTAACCGCTTTCGTCTCTCTCCTAAAGTCTATTTTACCGTGTGGGATTAGGCCGCCGGCGAAGGACTTGGGGATGTGCAGCAGCTCGTGTATGATTACCTCTTCCTGCTGCTCGGACGGCAGCTTCTCGAACACCTCCGATATGAACTCGATCACGTAGGAGGGCTTCATTCCGTAAGCCGTCAGGAAGGCTTTCGAGATGGAGTGTATGCGGGCTGCGACGTTGCGTGAAGCCGAGCCGTAGCTTCTGACGCACTTGACTCTCTCAAAGTCTATGTAGTGCAGGCCAGCCTTCTCTACAACCCTCCTCACCCTCTCGTCTAGGTCAGGGGCCCTTCGGTACGTTATCAACGGCTTAAACGTGTTTGTGGAGGTTTTTATGAGTTTTTCAAGGGGTTGAGGTTTATCGAGGCGCCTGTCTCTCCCACGACTATGGTGTGCTGCGGGAATTTTTTGCTGAGGGCTGAGACGACTTTCTCCACGTCTTCCTTGTAGACTAGTGCGTGGGTTGCGTGGCCCACCATGTTCTGGGCGAAGCCTATCGTCGGAAGGTTCTCCAACTCTTTGAAGACCTCGTGAACCTCACGGCTTACCAGACCAGCCTTCTCGGCGAAGGCTCGGGCCTGCGTTAGAAAGTTGGCCGGCGTTGGGCTCTGCAAAATTCTGTCGACGAACATGTCTCCTATTTTCTCAAGCTGCTGAAGCCTTTCCGTTGAAGCTATGGCTTCGGGTGTTCGGACACGTCCAGCCACCACCGACACAAGCTTGGTGCCCGAGGGTAGGGGGATTTCATCGGTCATGGAATAGTCGGGTGAGCCTTCACGGAGAACGAGGACTAGGCCTGTTTTACCAAACCCTGCCTCGCTGTTAAGCCCTGTTCTGCACTCCAGCTCGACGTAGTGGGTTAGTTTGACGGCCTGCCGGAGGGTCATGGGTTTGCCGGCCAGATGTGTTAGGGCTAGGATGACGCTGAGGGCTGAGGCTGCGCTTGTTCCGAACCCTGTTGCGATGGGTACGTGAATCCTGTGTTTTACGACAACCAGACCGTTCAACCCGTAGGCTTTCCGAACAACCTCAACAGCCTTCTCCGTCGGCGGGAAAGAAACAGCCTTGCCGTTCAACTCCAGCTTCAGCCCACTGCCTTCGTCGAAAAGCTCAACCTCTGTCTCGACTCCGGGGAAGAAGGAGAAGCCGCCTCCACGGGCCCCGACCATGTCGGGGTTGTCCCTCGGCTTTCCTCCGTCTAAAACCTTCGGCGAGAAGATGCTCGACAGCGGAGTGGGCGTCTTGATGACGGCCGCACGCATCCTAATCCCTTACAGCCAAGGGCACGGCTCTCCTAACTGCAGCCGTCAGAGGAGGCAGCAGCGTCATCAGAAAAGGTATCTCCGTCAAATAAGTCCACAGAAACCATAAAGCAGCCGCAAACAACGGCAAGCTTCTCCCCCCTCCCGCCGCTGCCGGAAGCGAGAAGAACTGGCTGTAGGCCCAGACGCCGAGGCCTATTATCGTTGCGCCGAGAAGCAGGCCTAGGGAGGAGGCGGCTATCAGCCCTGCGTACGCCGGTCTGTAGAGGCTGTAGAATATGCTTATGGCTAGTGAGAGGGCTGCTGCCCCTAGGAAGATGCTGCCTACTGCTGGGTCGCCGAACGGGTTGGCCCACAGGGTCAGCAGGGCCGCTGCAAGAGGTATGGCTTGGAGAGCTGTTGAAAGCACGGGCCCTCGGGAGGTTTTGGCGAGAGTGCGGGCCAAAACTCCCAGCACGTAGAACCCGGCTACGTTGGATGTGACGCCGACGGTTATGCTCAGCACGGGGTCGCCGTGGATTAGCATGTCGCTGACGAATATTCCTATCCCTGCTCCGAGCGCTCCTATTCGTGGTGAGTAGACCACGGCGAACAACGCCGGCACGACGACAGCCGGCCAGAAACGGACGGTTCCGACGACTGGGGCGAAGATTCCGAGGTATGTTAGGTAGCCGACTCCGGCGTAGAGGGCTGCGTTGACCGTGATGAGGACTATTTCGAGGGTTTTTTTCAGCGGCATCTTCCGTTCTATATAGTTTACCTGTGTAAAGGCTTTTCCTACATAGTCTAAATAGTCAACATCGCCACAGAAGCTTCCGCAGAACCTCCATCTTCACAGGCGAAGAAAAGTCCCGTACAGCCAGAACCTTGCCCCTGATGTCGGAGAGGACGAGGAGCTTCTGGCCTGTTCTCCAAGGCCGCCAGTCGAAGAACTTCAGCACGGTCATGTCCTCGGAAACCGCCTCAACCTCGTAGCCGTTGGCCGTGAATGCGAAGGACGGAGTCATGGGCAGGAAGAAGAACCAGTCGTTCCCACGCTGCTTGACCGACCTTACGACAGCCCTCCTCAGCCTGCGGCCTGCCTTCTCAACCCGGTCTTTTGCGACTAGGAAGACGGAGACTGCTGTTAGCGCTGCGAAGAAAAGCTTGGCCAGCTGAGGCTGCTCGGTCAGGTAGAGTACGGCTAGGGCTGTTGAGAAGATGACTAGTATCTCGAGCTTGAGCATTAAAGACATACGGTCCCTACGCAGCCTGCCCTCGAAGCTAACGGCGTAGGACAGACCCATGCCTCTGGAACATAAACTCAATCCTTAAAAACTTTGTCGCTTTCTTCAACTCTTCAAAACTATGCCGCCACGTCTGGAGCTTCGCTTGACGTAAACAACGACGACCAAAGCCGTCCACCCGAGAGCGGCGACAAGCCAGACCACCATGTTCAGAGGAGTTGTAAGCCTGTTGAAGCCCAGCCACACCAGCAAAGCTACAGGTAGAGAGGTCATCAGCAGAGCCACTAGAATGGACTCTATGATGAATTTCCTAGGAGTGGAGAGCTTCATCTCTACGGTTGAGGCTGAGCGGTAGTTTAAAAATTTGTCACCCAAACGACAACTGGGCCCCGATTTTGATGATGTCGTTGAGGAAGTTGGGGTACGACACATCGGCCGATTCTGCTCCCGCAACCTTGAGCCCATTCTTCAGCGCCAGCCCCAGAACTGTGAAGGCCATGAACAGACGGTGGTCGCCGTGGCTGTCCAGCACGACTCCGCCTTCAACCTCTCGGCTTCCCTCGACGACCATGCCGTCGGCCTGCTCCAGAACCTTCACTCCGAGCTTCCTGAGCTCGGCTGCAACGGTTGAGATTCTGTCGCTCTCCTTCAGACGTGCGTGAGCCACTCCGTAAATCCGTGTTCTGCCGTTGTTCAGAGCGGCAATAGCGGCGGCGACGGGAACTAGGTCGGGGCTGTCGGTCAAAGCAAGCTCAACGTCAGCGTCTCTAGCTCCGCCGTAAACCTCCACGCCGCCGTCGACAACCTCCACCTTCGAGCCGAAAGCCTCGGCCACACGAAGTATGGCTGAGTCTGCTTGAGGAAGCGAGGTGTCTAGGTTGTTTATTCTAACGTGTCCTCCTGTTAGGTGGGCTGCCGCTACGAGGAAGGCTGCGGAGCCGAAGTCGCCCGGCACGGTGAAATCTACTCCGTTGAGGCTCTGGGGTTTGACGGTGAAGCGTCTGAAGCCCTCTCTGTCTATCTTGGCTCCGAACAGCTCAACCATCTTGACGGTCGCTTCGACGTAGGGCTTCGAAACAAGCTCGTCTACGATGCTGACTTGAACGGGTTCGGCTGCGGCCAACCCGGCCAGCAGGAGGGATGTTATGTACTGAGAGGATTCAGAGCCTTTGATGGATGTTTCGCCTCCGGCCACTCCGCCGCCTTTGACCACAACGGGTGCTGTTCCAGTTCCTCTTGTGCTCCAGCACTCGACTCCGAGGTCGTGCAGCGATTTGAGCAACGGGCCCACGGGCCTTCTTCTTATGCTTTCGTCGCCGGTCAGAACCGTGTATCCATCTGCTACGAGCGCCGACAGCCCCGTGTATATTCTGAGAGTTGTTCCCGAGTTCTCGACGTTCACCACGTCGTCGGGGCATCGGAACCTTCGAAGTCCCTTGACCTCAAGGCCGTCGTGGGTTTCAGCTATGTTTACCCCGAGCTTTTTTGAAGCGTTTATCGATGCTTTGGTGTCCCGTGCGATTAGAGGTTTTCTGATGATGGTTTTCTCTTCAGACAGGCTGGCTAGGGCTACGGCTCTGTGGGTGTAGCTTTTGCTGGGAGGTGCTTCGACGGCTCCATGTATTTTCGAAGGCTTCACCGAGACAATCATCGCCGTTCACTCCAGCCCCTTGTTGACGGGGCATCTGATAACCTTACCCTCAAACCGTTGAAAAGCCCGCTCAACGCTGTCCATCGACTCAGGCGGGCAGACAGCTGCCACAGCCGGCCCCGTACCCGACAACCCAGCAGCATAGGCGCCTGCACGCAGAGCCTCCATGGCGGGGGCGGTGGGAAGGCCCAGAGCCGCTGAATGAAGCAACCCGTTCAACGTCATAGCCTTCCAGTACTCGCTTCTCTCGGCAAGCCTGAAGGCTATCTCCACAAGCTCCTTGACAGGCTCCAGCTTCTCACGTGGAAAATCCCGTGTAGGCATCTTCCCCGGAGGGATGAGAATCACAGCCATCAGGTCTTCAACCATCTTCTCGTGCAGCAGGATTTTTCTCTCCAAGTTGTCTGTGACGACGGCTCCGCCGAGCATGCATGCGGCTGCGTCGTCCATAGCTCCCGTTATCGAGGTTCCCGAACGTATTGACGCTTCGGCCACCAACCGTAGGAACTCGTCGCCGTCCATAGTTTTCTTGGAGGCGTTGAGAAACGCTTTTCCGATCGCTACGGCTGCGGAGCTGGAGCTCTTCAACCCGACGGCCATGGGTATTTCGGAGGTTGTTGAAACCCTGCATCCAACCACGTCCACGCCGAAGTGTTTTGCGAAGGCTTTCACCACCTCGGCTGCGAGAGCGGGGTCGTGCGGCTCGCCGTTAATCTCCAGCGTGAACTTAGGCTCTTGGATGAACTCAACCGAGGCCTCTGTCTTGAGCATCACGCCTAAAGCGGCTCCGCAGCCCGTCGAGATGGCGTTGACTATCGAGACAGCTCCGTAAGCCTTTCCGAAGCCCTTCATTTCTGGGAACAGTCTTCCATGAAGCTAATTATGTTATCGTCCGCTGTCTGCTGAACATCTTCAAAGCGTCGACGACAGCTTTCTCCATCACTTTTCGGTCGGCCTCTAGCCTCAGCCAGATTTTCAGGGCCTCAGCTCCCTGAGCTACGAGCATGTTGACGCCGTTGATTGTTTCAGCGCCTCTGGCTTTGGCTGCTTTGAGCAATTTTGTTTCAGGTGGGTTGTAGACCATGTCGAAAACGGTCATCCTACGGTGTATGAGGTTGGAGGCTATGGGTGATGCTCTGGTGTGTGGATGCATGCCGACGGGTGTGGCGTTGATTAGCAGCCCGCATCTCCTCATTTCCTCTGCCATCTCGTCGGAGCCCATCCTAACAAGCCTACAGCCTATCCTCCTGCTTTCGGCGAACCTTTTGAACTCTCTCGCCGTCTTCATCCTTCGGTAGGCGAAGACAATCTCCGCAAACCCTTTCCTCTTCAACGCCACAGCCGCAGCCCTAGCCGCTCCGCCAACGCCCAGAACAACAACGCCGCCGTCAACATCCCTCTTTGAAGGAACTGAATGCATAACACCATGCACGTCTGTGTTAAACCCCACAAGCTTTTCGCCGACGACTTTCACGACGTTTACGGCTCCCACCTGCTTGGCCGACGAGTCCAACCTGCTGAGATACTTGATGACAGAGACCTTGTGAGGTATGGTCACGTTGAAGCCTATGAAGTTCAGCAGGCGAGCCGAGCGGCAGAAGGCTTGCAGGTCTCTGGGCTTCACCTCCACAGAGATGTAAAGAACGTTGTCTACCCCGGCGTGGCGAAGGGCTGCGTTAACCATCTGAGGCGACACGCTGTGGCCCACGGGATAGCCTACAACCCCAAGCAACCCAGTCCTCAACAGCCACGCACACCTTTAACAATCCTGTCTCTTACCTCGAGCATCTCGTTCAGCGGAAGCTGTCCCGGACCCGTGGCCGCTTCGTCAAGTGATGCGTATGCTATGGGGGCGCCGGCGGCCATCGAGACTATCCTAGTTATCCAGCCTTTCTCACCCATGCAGAAAGCCACCAGCTTTTCGGGCGGCATCTGAGTGTAGAGCATGAGAACCTTGAAGTTGTCTTCGGCGCCGTTGGAGAGGCAGACGACTTTCGCTATGTCGCCGTGCTGCAGACATTCCCGAGCTGTTTCCGCAAGCCGCTCCGTCTCAGGAGTCTGTGCTCCATGCCACGAAACTATGAGTTTGACGCCTGACCTCCTGATTTCTTCGAGGCTGTTGCTCCTAGCTGTTTTGAGCTCCACGTCGACGTAGGCGGGTCTCATGCCGCAGAGCTTCGAAAGAACAGCGAGCCTCTCCGAATCGCTGAGCTCCGACTTTCCCCATTCGTCCACAGGCCTGAGAGTCAGGATTAGCCTGTCGGCGAAGGGTTTGAGAGCTGTGTAAACCCTGTCCCAGCTCGACACGCCGGAGAGGTCCAGCCTAGCTTCTACGAGGTCTCCGCCCCTCGACAAAGCCGTCTCCACTTTCCTGCCCAGCTCGTATTCGTCGCCGCCGTAAACAGAGACACAGACCTTGGTCTTCCTCATTTCTCGACAACTGTCTCTTCGACCGCCATCCCGAAGTGGCGGCCCTTAACCTTGGAAACGTGGCAGAGAATCCTGTCGCCCTTTTTCAGCTCGGTCACCGGTATGAGGTTTCCGTCGGCTGAGACGAACCTAATCGTCTCGGCGTTCTGCACGGTCGCAGCTCCTACGACGCCGTCGGCCGAGGCCTTGACAAGCCTCAACGGCCTCCTCTCAATCTTCACCCTCCCCACCGACGTTATCCTCGTCCTGCCGTCTTTCCCAACCACGAGAACCCTGTCTCCCGCCTCCAGCTCGGAGAGGTATCGTGTTGAGCCGTCGGGCATCAGCACGTAGCTGTGGACGGCTCCGGCGTTGACTCTGAAGGGCCTCGGCGATGTGAAGCTTGAGCCGACTGACTCGTTGTGGATGAGGAAGAACATGTAGGCTCTGCTGCCCACCATCATGCCCTCCCCTATCTCCAGCATGCTCACCGTGTCGACGCAGGCTCTGTCCCCAACTCCCACGTCCCTTACCTCCTCAACTACGGCTGCCGTCAAGCTAAGCGTCGGAGGCTTCCTCATCAGCTCCTGCAGTATCTTCAGCTCGTTCTCATCCCGAGGCTTGAGCACGACTCCGTCGACGCCTCTCTCGAGTATGTTGATGAACAGCTCAGCCTCAGCAACTCCGCCGACCTCGGCTAGGACGCTGCACTTCAGCCCCGACATCATAGCTATCAGGTTCTCGACGGGGATTATCTTCCAGTCGGAGGTAGCTATGACCACTTCGTCGCATCCAGACCTAGCGTGCTGCACAACCTTCTCAAGGTCCTGCGGAGTTTTGATGAATACACGTGGAACATACGCCGGGTTCTGCCCAGTCCTCCTGAGACCGTCCTTGTCGGGTATGTAGATGGTCATGGAAGCCTGCTGCTCGGCGGGCTTGTCTAGTATGAAGGAGTCGAAGCCGTGTTTGACGGCTTTCCTGAAAAGCTCTTCGTTGCCTGAAACGTCTAAAACAGCTTTCTTCATGTCGTCAGAACCGCCAAAGCCTCCTCAACCGTGTGGCCGTCTAACACCACACGCCTCAAAGCCCGTACCATGCTTTTGGGCGAGCTGTGCTGGAAGACGTTCCTGCCGAAAGTTATCCCAGCGCATCCCCCTTTGACAGCTGCGTATGCTAGCTTTAGCACGTCCTCGTCTCTCTCCATCTTAGGTCCTCCTGCTGCGACGACGGGGACGGGGCAGCTTTTGACTACACGCTCTATGTCTTTGATGTTTGTCGAAGGCATGGGTGTCTTGACTATGTCGGCTCCAAGCTCTGCTCCTACTCTTGCGACGTGGCTTATTGTGAACGGGTCGTTGGCGTCTTTGATGTTCTCGCCACGTGGGTACATCATGGCTATGAGAGGTATCTGCCACTCGTCGCATGCGTCAGCCGTTTCGCCGAGGTGTTGGAGCATCACGTCGTCGTCCGAGCCTCCCACGTTGATGTGGACTGAGACGGCGTCAATCCCCAGCCTCACGGCTTCTTCCACAGAGGCCACTCCGACCTTCCTGTTGTACCTGCTGCTCAGCTGCGTGCTGGCCGACATGTGCATTATCGAGCCGACCTTCAGAGGCCGTTTGAGAGACCTGAACACCCCCTTATGCGCAAGAACCGCTGTCACCCCAGCCTCCTCAAGAAGATACACCATGGTCTCTATCTGCTCAAGCCCTTGGACAGGGCCTATGGATGTGCCGTGGTCCATGGGGACGCACAGCATCCTGCCGTTTTCGAGGATTCTGCTGAGCCTAACCTGCTTCCCGAACACCATCCAGCATCAACCTTCCAGCAAGCCGAAGTGATGAGCAAGCTCCGCCGTCAGAATAGTTCCTCCCGCAGCTCCACGTATCAGGTTGTGGCTTAGCGAGATGAGGCGGACCTTGTTCTCCACGACCCTGATTCTGCCGACTGTCACGCTCATACCGGGTACCGACCCTGCGTCAACGTCGATCCTTGTCTGCGGCCTGTCCTCCTCCGGCCTCACTATGATTGGTTTGCGTGGTGCTGTTGGCAGGTTTAGCTCCTGAGGAAGCGAGACATACTCGGCGAGAAGGTTCGCAACGGTTTCCTTGTCTGTTTTCTTCTCCGTCTCGAAGACCAGCGACTCCATGTGGCCGTCGATTGTCGGGACACGTGTGCAGGTGGCTAGAACGTCAACGTCGTCAAACGCTATTCTCCCGCCGTCGAAGCGGCCGAGTATCTTAGCCGTCTCCGTCTCAACCTTCCTCTCCTCTCCCGAGATGTAGGGAATCACGTTGCCGAGTATAGAGAGGGAGGCGACACCCGGATAACCAGCTCCTGAAACAGCCTGAAGAGTCGTGGCCGTCACACGCTTTACTCCGAGCTGTCGGTTTATGGGATGCAGGGGCAGGACCAGCCCGACGGTGGTGCAGTTGGGGGTCGTGACAATAAACCCGCCCCATCCACGGTTTTTCCTCTGGGCTTTGACGAGGTGGAGGTGGTCGGGGTTTACCTCAGGCACAATAAGCGGAACGTCCTCCTCCATCCTGAAGGCCGCTGCGTCGCTGAACACGGGAAACCCTGCCTCAGCAAACCGAGGCTCAGCCTCCCTAGCCGCCTCCGTGGGAAGACATGAGAAGACAAAGTCGGCGTCGACGTGTTTGGGGTCTGTTGGCTGAACCTCCATCTCAGCAACCTCCTTCGGAGGCTCGGGGGCCTCGCCTCTAACAGCCTCGACATACTTCCGACCCACAGAATCCTTCCCCGTAAGCGTCTTTATCCTAA
Source organism: Candidatus Caldarchaeum sp. (assembly GCA_025054795.1). GTDB lineage: Archaea > Thermoproteota > Nitrososphaeria_A > Caldarchaeales > Caldarchaeaceae > Caldarchaeum. The sequence continues at coordinate 954 of JANWZU010000139.1, read as the reverse complement.
ACCATGGATGGTTCTGAAGCATCCTGATGTAGTGCTGCCCAACCATCCCAGTAGCCCCGAGTATGGCGACGCTGTACGTCTTCATGCTTTAAACAAGGCCTATCCTTCGCTATTTACTCTTTTCTCGAGAGGTATTACTTAATCGAGCTTTGCTTTTTTCAGGCTGAGGGAGTTGGTCAGAACCGAGACGGAGCTGAGCGCCATGGCTGCGGCTGCTAAGATGGGGTTGAGAAAGCCTGTGGCTGCGACGGGTATGAGGAGTACGTTGTACAGGAAAGCCCAGAAAAGGTTCTGCTTGATTTTCCGCATGGTTCGACGGCTCAGGCTCAACGCCGTGGGCACCTTCCTCAGGTCTTCGCTCAGCAGAACAATTCCAGCGGATTCAACAGCCACATCCGTGCCGCTTCCAACCGCTATGCCCACGTCAGCCGTTGCGAGTGCCGGTGCGTCGTTGACCCCGTCGCCCACCATCGCCACTCTGCGGCCCTGCTTCATCAACCTCTCAACTGCTTCTGACTTCTGCGCAGGCAGCACTTCGGCGACGACCTCGTCTATCCCAGCCTGCTCGGCTATCGCCTTGGCCGTTCTTGCGCTGTCGCCTGTGAGCATCATGACCCTGAGGCCCATGTTTTTCAACTTTTTGACAGCCTCCTCAGCACCGGGCTTCAAAGTGTCCGCAACCCCCAGTACTGCTGCAGGCCATCCGTCGACGACAACCACCAAGGCTGTCATGCCCCGGTCCTGAAACTTCACAACAGCTTCTTCGACATTCTCAGCCGCTGTGTCGAGCATGCTCAAACTTCCGACAGCAACCTCACGGCCCCCCACAACAGCCCTAACACCCACGCCCGGCGTGTATGCGAAGCCTAGTGGCTCTGGAACCTCCAGCCCCGCCTGCTCAGCGTATCTAACCACAGCCCTTCCAACAGGATGCTCCGAGCCTTTCTCAGCGGC
>JANWZU010000104.1 GCA_025054795.1 Candidatus Caldarchaeum sp. | reverse complement strand
CATCACATGTTCACCACGGGCCTCTCGCCCCTTACCTTGGCTCCGTTCATGATTATGACCATGTCCGTTGCAATACCTTCCGGAATAAAAGTCGTAAACTGGGAAGCAACACTTTGGGGAGGGAGACTAAGGTTCAACACTCCGACGCTTTTCAGCCTCAGCTTCGTCGCAACTTTCATCGTAGGAGGAATAACCGGCGTCTTCCATGCTGCCATACCTGTGGACTGGCACCTGCATGACACCTACTGGGTTGTTGGACACATGCACTTCATCCTGTTTGGCGCTATAAGTCAAGCCGCCTTCGCCGCCACATACTACTACTTCCCATACCTCACGAAAAGGATGTACAGCGAGACTCTTGGAAAAATCCATTTCGCCACAGCTAACGTAGGCCAGTACTTGGTTTTCATGGCTATGATGGGGTTGGGGCTGATGGGCATGCCGAGAAGATACTATGGATACGCAGAGCAGTTCCAGCCATTGCATGTTGTCGCCACGGTGGGCGCGTTGATAATCGGCGTGGGAACAGCCATATTCCTGATAAACATTCTGATGAGCTGGAAGTTCGGCCCGAAGGCAGCTGAAGACCCATGGGATTCGATTAAGAACAACATGCCCGACTTCCTGGGGGAGTATCTCAATAAGCAGGAGATCAAAGCAAAAGCGGACGGAGCTGGGTTGGGTGATGGCTCTACCTAACAGGCTGGAAGAATCTGTAAAAAGATACCAGACAACATCCGTAGTCCTAGCCATACTGGTTCATTTCTTCATATTCGTTACAGGAATAGTTGTGCTAGTGGTGTTGAAACAGCCTCTCAGCGTCTTCGTCCTTACCCACGCAACCCTCCAGCTCGCCGCAGTAGTCAACGCCCTCTTCGGCCACAGACTCTACAGAAGATACCTCATAGCAAAAGCAAGCAAAAACATACGCATAAGCTGAGGCGTTGTTCTATGGTCCTCGATTCGATAGCCAGGATAGTTAAGCCGATGACCGTAGCTTTTAAGCATATGTTCTCAACGCCTGTCACGGTCAAGTATCCGTATGAGAAAATCGTCAACACGACTGGCGAGTACTACCGCTACGACCCTAAAGCTGGAATCGCATACCCGGGCTTCAAAGGCCGGCACATCCTGTACCTAGACAAGTGCACGGGCTGCAGCCTCTGCGACATCGCTTGCCAAAACATCGCCGAAGCCATCATCATGGTTTATGGCTTCAACATAACGTTGAAACTCAGTAAAGAGTTTATGGAATCCTTTAAGAAAGGGGAGAAAACAGCCGTGGACTTTGTTGAAAAACTTACTGAGACACTCTACATGCCTAGGCGTGAGGACAGGGTTAACTCGCACCCCGTGCCTGATGTTGCTTGGACGGATTTCAGAGCAATTCAGGCCGTTGAAGACGGATATGTTTGGAAGCTGAACGCCGAGCCGGTGTACGCATACCGGTCTGAGGCTGTCGTGGAGTCCTATCTTCACAACTTCATGCGGTGGTTGAAAACAGCGGGCTGGGTCGACGAAGTTGTCGAGGTTCAAGGCGCTGACAAGGAGGACGAACATCACATGATATCGAGAGAGGGGCACAAGATAATTCTGTCCATCGTGAAAATAGACGAGAAGCTAGCCCATAACAAGAAATCCTACTTCCCGGCAGTCGACTACAGCAGATGTGTGTTTTGCGGCCTCTGCGTCGACGCATGTCCATTCTACGCACTTGAGATGATGCCGGACTACGAGATTGCAGCCATGGACAGAAGGTCGCTGCTTTACAGCCCTAAGGCCCTAGCTAAGCCGGGCGTGTCGACTGCCCCTGCTGAGATTGGATGGTTCGACAAGCTTGTGATGGCTTTGAGGGGATGGTAGTGTCTCACGAGCTCTCGCCTAAGGAGAGGCCGGAGGTGCTTGAACTGCATAGAGGTTTGAGGGATGTTGTTAAGGCTTTAAGAAATTTTCTCGACACCGAGGACTACGGGTTCCTGAGGAAGGCTGTAGAGGCGCATGAGCGTCTCAAAACCCACAAACAATATCCTTCCCTATCGGGAAGGCTTGACCTAGAGAACAACCTCAAGGCCATGGACGAGATATCCCGAAGCCATTCTGACAAGATGGATGACTTGGTTCACGGCAGGCTTCTGGACCAAGTTGTCTACACGATCGTAAGGGCAAACATAATAACGACTGGGCTTGAGTTCAAGCTAAAGCGGATGAGGAAAGGCTAGCCGACCAAGGTTGGAAGATACACCGTTAGGCTTACTATGAACAGGTTTATCAGCGCTAGAGGTATAAGCACCCGCCAACCCAAGTCAAGAATCCTCCTCATGGTTATACGTGTGTAGACCCCTCGGAAAAGCAGAATAATCGTCAAAACAGTCAAGAATTTCACGAAGACCCATAAGGGTTGCGCCACGGTATCCGGAAGTCCAGGAAGAGACGGGCCGTGCCAGCCGCCCAAATACATGTTGACCGTGAAGAACACCAGAGCGTCGAGTTTGGTGTACATGGCCAGCTGTATGGTCAGGAAGCCCACCGAGCCGTACTCCACCATCCATCCTTCGACAAGCTCCTGCTCGGCTGTGGGCAGGTCGAAGGGTATTCTCTCAGCCTCGCTCACGGCAGCGATGAAGAAAACGAGGAAGCCTATGAACTGAGTTATTGCAAACGGAACCGCCGCTTGAGCGTTGACTATGTCAACTATGTCGAAAGACCTAGCTGCTATGATGACCCCGGTCAAGGCCAAGAACAGCGGTATTTCGTAGGCGAATATCTGAAAAGCGAACCTTATCATTCCTATGAAGCTGTACTTGCTGCCCGAAGCCCATCCCGCAACGATGAAGGGTATAGGGGAAACAGCCAGCAAAAGAAAGACCAGAAGCACGCTGATGTCAGACCTGTAAATCACCCAGTACTCGCTGAAAGGTATGAAGGCGAACAGCAAGGCAGCTAACAACAGCGCAGCCATAGGCATGGACACAAAAAGCTTCCTCCTAGCTCGTGCTGGAATAATGTATTCTTTTGAGAGAAACTTTACTGCGTCGGCTATGACCTGAAGCCATCCACCGTACTTGCCTACGTGGAAAGGCCCTATCCTGAGCATCACTCTGGCCAAAAGCTTCCTCTCATACCAGACGGAGAGTATTCCTAGAACTGCTACGAAAGTTGCTCCGGGAAAGATGGCTGCTTTGACGAAAGGCTCGCTGGCTATGAACCGTATCAGCTGGTCTAGGGGCGGAGGTATGGGAACAACCATGTCTCACAGCCTCTGCGGCAATTCCTTCAAGCTGAGGGCAGCGTAGACGGAAGAAGCGCTCAACACACCGAGCAGCAGCACCAAGTTGAATGCGGACTGCGGGTTGTCGATTATGGCCACGGCTGAGATAAAAACAGCAACGGACAGAACCGCATACGCAACGTAAATGATGGCGTATGGAAAATACTCTACTGGAAAAGAGGTCTCACCCCATTCGAACGGAACCTGACCGCTCTCGAAGGAAAGCCTCTTCCTCCTAGATTTACGCCCGGAAGCCAGAAGCTTGTTGGCTAGTAAAAGGATGAAGGGAAGAGCTACTGAAAGAACCGTGTAGTATATCAGCGCATCGGTGCTCGACATCGGTGAAAAACGCTAGCGGCGATTATTTAAATCTGCGTCAACATCATTTAAGGTAGAGTTTTTCATTTAGATGATTTTTTAGGTTTGATGCGTTCACCCTCTCCTGCTTCATCGTGTCCCGGTCTCTGACTGTGACTGTGTTGTCTTCAAGGGTCTGGTAGTCAACCGTTATGCAGAATGGTGTTCCTATTTCGTCCTGCCTTCTGTATCTCCTTCCTATGCTTCCGCTTTCGTCGTAGAAGACATCGAAATCCAGCTTAAGGTCTTCGTAAACCTTCCGCGCATAGGTGCTAAGCTCAGGCTTGTCCATCAACGGGAAGACAGCTGCAGTATAGGGGGCTAGGTATGGGTGAAGCTTTAGGACTGTTCTGTCGCCTTCAACTTTGTAGGCGTTCTCAAGCAGCGCCAGAAGACTTCGGTCAACCCCCATCGAGAGCTCGAAGACATGGGGTACGAGGCTTTCCCCGTCTTCTACAATCCTTAGGTCGGCGCCGCTTACACGTGAGTGGCCGCTCAGGTCGTAGTCGGTTCTGTTGTTGCATGCGACAAGCTCAACCCAGTCGTTATCAATCAAAGCTTCAAGGTCCCACGCCTCGGCTGCGTAGAAAGCCTTTTCGTCGGGCCCTAACCTCCTGAACCTGATGTGTTCAAGTGGTAAACCCAGCGATAGATAAAACTCCTGCAGAAGTGATAGATAGTAGGCAACAAGCCAGCTTGAAACATGGCCAGATTCGACAGCTTCGCTGCATTTGACGGATTTAACTCCGCTTTCAACTGTAAGGTTTAGGGATTTGTGCTTTACACGTTCAGCTAGTCCCCCGTCAACCTTTTTCGGGTTGTAGAAAACTTCAACCTCGGCCTGCGTGAACTCTCTAAGCCGCAGAAGAGACTGCCTCGGCGAAACCTCGTTCCTGAAGCTCCTCCCCACCTGAGCCACAGCTATTGGAAGCTTTCTCCTCGAGATCTTATAGAGCCTCTGAAAATCCACAAAGATGTTCTGGCATGTCTCGGGGCGGAGGTAAGCTTCCTCGCCGGCGGCGCCTACCGCCACCTTGAACATCATGTTGAAAAGCGATACTTTACCAAGCCCGCCACCGCACAAAGGACATCTGACCCCTGTCTGCTCTATAATTGAGTCGATCTGCTCGGGAGAGGTTCTTTCAGGAACTTTCAACCCTGTCTTCTCCTCTATTAGCCTGTCTATTCTGTGAACAGCTCCGCAGACGAGGCATTTGCTGACGGGGTCTACAAAGGTGTCTAGATGGCCTGAGGCTGCGAAAACGCCGCGTGGAAGTATCTGAGATCCGTCCACCAGTATCATCTCGTCTTTTCTAACGATTAACCTGTGCCAAGCGGAGATGAATTTCTGCTTCATCAACGCACCCAGATGGCCGTAGTCCCAAAACCCAGCGGGGGTGTTGGGATATATCTCTGCGGAGGGGAAGAAAAACCCTCTCTCAAGGCCTAGTTTCACAACCTCATCGAGACCCATCAGCACTGCACCGCATCATACTACTGTTCTTCCGCAGTTGGGGCATGTACCGTTTATGTTGACGTAAGCCTCTGCACATCCGGAGTGGAACACTACTCCGCAGCTGCTGCATCTGACAGCGTTCTCTGCAGTGACTTGCGTGTAGCAGATTGGGCACACAGCGTCTTCAACGTTTTCAACTCTCTCCAACGAAGTTTCTTCCGGAGGTGGAGAGACGTAAGACTGTTCGGTTTCAACGTATTGCGGATATGGTTGCTCAACCCTCTGAGGCCTTGTCAAGAGGACTGCGAAGCCTAAAGCCATAAGAATTATTGCGGAGAAAAGCGAGGCGAAGAAACCTAGGTCGGGGTCTCCTGAGACGTTCAGCCTAGGCAGTATGACTGTGCTGAGATAGAGGGGTGAGATGAGCGCAAGGACTCCTCCAAGAATCGAAAGAGTCGCCAACACCGTTCTTACAGTCCCGGTCTTCGACGAGAATGACGTTGCGAGAAGCGAGACGCCCGCCAACACACCCCCAGACACCGATAAGACCAACGTCTCGGTAAGAAGATAACCGCTTAAAAGGGTCCTAGAGACTGTGTCAGCTCTAACCGCGTACCATGGTAGAAGGAGGGTTAAGATGTGGATGCTGGCGGCTAGAGCAAGCAGGGAACCTAGCTTGAAAAACCTAATCAACAGCTTCTGTTCCGAGACTATCATTCTGCTTTAATGGCTTACAAAAGCACCTTATAAAAACATGTCTCATGAGCACGCATCCTGCCCCTTCGAAGGGGTTATCGGTTTTTCTAGTGCGAGTAGGGTTTATAACCATGCAGTTTAATCAATACCCCATGGGCCTGCTTCCAAAGCGTACGGACAACGTCTCTGACCTGCGTAAAGAAGTTGCGGCCCTGAGGGTCCAGCTAATCGACAGGATGGAGGAAAGGATAGGTCTTGTTGAGGAGGCTTTATCGAAGCTCAAAGAGGATGTTAGACTAGTTATAGAACAGTTCTCAGCTCCCCACAAAATAATGGCCAACATGCAGGAGATCCTCGCCCGAGGAGCTGTTTTGAACGAGACAATAGACGAGTTTAAGGGAACCACCGAACAGCTGAAGGCTATTCATGAAAGCCTTCAGGAAATAACCGAGCTTCTTAAGAGGGAGCGGGAGCAGTTAGTCAGGGAGAACCAGAAGTTTAAGGCGGAGAGAGACGGGTTGAATGCTTTGCGGGAGGAGGTTGTAAAGTGGAAGGCCGAGCTCGAGCAGAAAGAGCGGCAGATTACAGAGGCTCAAGAAATTCTCAAAACCCTGATGAACAAGAAAATGAGCCTTGAGGAGGAGATCCGTGTATTGAACGACAGGTATTTGACTGCCTTCGAAGATGCGCAGAAAAAGCTGGAGAACTTCGGGAAGGAGATGGATAAGATGTTCAAGCTTCGAGAGATTAGGATGGAGAGGATGATTAGGAGGGAGAAAGAATATGAGGAGAAGCTTGCCGCGCTGGAGCAAAGTAAGGCAGAGGCCGAGAGGATGATAGCGGCGGCCAACAGGCTTCGGGAGGAGGTTTCCAAGCTGGAGGCGTACAAGGAGTCGCTATCTAACGAAATCGCTCAGATGGAGAGGCGAAGAACAGAGTTGAACGAGCTAATCACCGAGATGAGGCGCGCCTTCCTGACGTCATAGCTTTAGGGCTTTCCTGATCTGCGCCACGGTCGCCGACAGCTCTCCCAATGCGTTAAGAACTTCACGCATGTCGTCCGACAAAACTGTTAGCTGGTTTTCGATTTCCTTCAGCTTTTCCTCGAACCCTTGAGGAGCTTTCTCCTCCCTTGATATTGAGCTGAGCTTGGCGTTAAGCTTCTCAATCTCCTCGAAAACCTCGACAATCAACTCAGCCAATTGTTTCACACCGTCGAAGCGGGCTACAGGGCCCTTCGGCGTCTCAAGATAGTCAAGCTCTATCACCTTTTCATTCTTCTCCTCGGGCATATG
>JANWZU010000106.1 GCA_025054795.1 Candidatus Caldarchaeum sp. | reverse complement strand
CTAGGGTTGTTCACGGCGTTGTTGGTCAGACAGCTTGGTAGGGGTAGAAGTTTTGCGGAAGGGTTTTTCGCAGTGCCGCTGGCTGTGTCGCCCATACTCGTTGGAATAGTCTGGTCGCCTCCAGCCGTCTGGGATGACTTGAACGCCCTGCTCCACTACGCCTTCAGCCTTCCTTTCATAGACGTCACCGACCCCGTAATCTACTTTCCGGTAATGGTTCTTTCGGAGGCTTGGGTTTGGTCTCCGCTGTTCATGCTGGCCGTCATGGTTGTTCTCGACAACCTGCCCAAAGACTGCCTCGAGGCCGCTGAGCTTACCGGCGCCACACGTCTGCAGATGCTCAGCTTGGTATATCTACCGGCTGTGCTGAGGTCTAGAGTTATAGCGATGCTTGTGGCTTTGAAGGCTGTCGACTTTTTCAGGTCTTTCGAAGTGCCTTTCGCATGGAGCTTCTGGGTCAGAGAGACGCAGCTGGGGGCTGCGACCGACACGCTCAGCCTCATGCTGTTCAAGCTTCTGATAACCCCGCCGGCAGGCCCCACGACACCCGTTCCATACATATCGGCTGTTTCAACGGCGTTGATGCTGGTAAGCTTGGGCTTCTCGCTCTTCGCCTTCAGGCAGCTGAGCATGTTCTGGAGGAGGACGAAGTGAAGCCCTACATGCTTGTTGTATATCTTCTGCTGATGGGGTTGACGCTCTTCTACTATTACCCGATACTCGTGATAGTTCTCGAAGGTTTTGACACGGACATATCGCCGTTGCTGGCTCCCGGCATAAGGCTGATAGGAGGAGTTCCCTACTACTCTGGCGGAATAACGCCGTCGCTCGTCTACTACCTAGACATGTTCGGAGCTCAGCAGTTCCACAGACTCATCTTGAACAGCTTGGTGATAGGCGGTGGGAGCACGTTAATCGCTGTTTTGATAGGGTTGTTGTCGAGCTACGGGTTGACTTTTCAAAACCGGTCTTCAGCAGGCAGGTACGACTTTGCGATGCTGATGATGAGAAGCGTGCCGCCTTTCCTGCTTGTGATTCCGCTGCTGATTACTTTGAGCAGCTGGGGACTCTGGGACACGCACCTAGGAATGACTCTGGCTTACTTGACCCTGAACGCCCCCATAGCCTACCTGATAATCAGGTCTCTCATGAGCGACATGCCTCGGGAGCTGGTGGAGTCTGCGATGGTGATGGGATGCGGACCGTTGACCGTTGTGAGGAGGGTTATTCTGCCCGTTCTTCTGCCGGGGGTTTTGGTGACTGTTGTTTTCATGCTTGTGTTGACGTGGAACGAGTTTCTGCTCGCCAGCCTTTTGACAGGGCCTGACGCACGGACGGTGAGCGTCGGGGTGTGGGCGGGGGTTGGTGAGCAGATAGGGACTTTCAGGACGGTTGAGTTCGAGGCACAGGCTGCTGCGGGAACCGTGGCCCTGATACCTGCGGCCCTTCTAATCCTGTTGATTAGGAGGAGGGTTGTCAGGCTTTTCACCTTCTCCCCCTCCCAGTAGACGTGCCACGAGCCAAGCAGCCAGCAGCGAAACACCTGCAGCCATCAACACCATCGAAAACGACATCCAAGGGCCTACCTCCTGCCTGAAGAACTGCCTCGAAAGGTCGGCCAAAGCCACGTAGCCGCCGTAGCCCAGCATTAGCAGCAGAAGGCCCAGAGCAAGAGTGAGCCGCTGGTAGAAGATGAACAACGTGTTTCAGCCCAGCAGCAGAACCTCGTTGACCGAGCTGACGGTAAGCCCGGGAGAGGGCCCTCCCGCAACCGTGTAGATTCGCCGGCCGACTGCGGCAACGCCGAGGCCGTGCCTAGCCGTGGGTAGGTCGGCTGCCTTGACCCATCTGTCTGAAGCAGGGTTGTAGGCTTCTACCTCGGAGAAAGTCTTGACCATGCTCTCCCCGCCGCAGACGTAAACCCATCCGTCGACGACCGCCGCGGCTATTCCGCTTCTCGCAGTGGGCATCGGCCTCCGCACACGCCAGATGTTCGCCTCCACATCATATTCTTCGACGACGTCGAGGTTAGTCATCGTATTGCCCGACACGACTCTGCCGCCAACAACGTATATCTTCCCGTCCACAGCGCCCGAAGCCAAGTGTTCACGGGCCACACGCATGGGTGAACGCTGCTTCCACTCGTTTGCAGCTGGGTCGTAGGCTTCGTTCGCCGTCAACGGCACGTTGTTCCTAGCTCCTCCCACAGCGTAGACCAAGCCGTTCACAGCCA
>JANWZU010000090.1 GCA_025054795.1 Candidatus Caldarchaeum sp. | reverse complement strand
AGCTTCAGGGCTTTCTCACTCGGCTTGAAAACCTCAACCACGGCTAAACATGCATCAGCCTCCTATAAAACCCGACGGCAAAAGCCGTGCCCAAAAAACGGTACAGAAATGACACAAATAAATGAAGCTGCGACATCTATGTACCGAAAACCAGTCAAAGGCACAGAGACCGCACCACTCAAGCGAGCAGCTCGACGCTACGGAATCACAGAAATTCTATCATTCGGCTCCTAACGCATCAGCCCATCACCATTACCCGTAAGGCCAGCGGGTAGATGAAACTGATTAATCGCACCAATTACTGTATTCTGCGGTGGCCCGCTATGACCCGGCCTGTTAACTTGGAGAAAGTTCAACAGGAGTACCGTGGGCTGGTTGAGGACTACTTCCAGCTACTGCAGAAACGTTTTGGCGAGAGGCTGAGGTCTGTCTGTGTGTTCGGCTCAGTCGCCACGGGGAGGGCGGGGCCTGAAAGCGACATAGACATTCTGGTGGTTGTTGAAGGACTGCCAGACGATGTGCTGGAAAGAGCCGAAGAGACAGTTGAGCTTTTGCTCGAGCTAAAACAAAAACCATCTCACCATCGGCTGACCGGCTCCGGCCGCTCCGCCGCCGTCTCTCCAATCTTCCTAACACCGTCAGAGGCCGAAAAACATCCGCCTATAATGCTCGACATCGCCGACGAAGGCGTCATCATCTTCGACAAGGAAGAGTTTCTCAGCAACGTGCTGAAGTCGATCAGGAAAAGGCTTGAGGAACTTGGCGCTCGGAAAGTGGTCACGTCGAAGGGCCATTACTGGGTTCTCAAGCCAGACCTCAAGCCCGGAGAGGTGGTTGAAATCTGAACAACATCGAGATGGCGAGAGACTATGCTTCAAGAGCGGAATGGTGTTTGTCCGAGGCTGAAACAGCCTTCGATAAGGGAAACTACCCTATATGCGTTAGGAGAGCTCAGGAGGCGCTTGAGCTGGCCACAAAGGCGGTGCTCCGATATCTGGCGGTGGAGTATCCGAGGGAGCACGACGTTGGCGAGGCGCTGCAGGCCGTCGAGGACAAGCTGCCCAACTACCTGAGAGAGATGTTGCCGGAGATGCGGAAGCTTCTGACGGAGCTCGCAAGTATGCGTGGGCCAGCTTTCTACGGTTACGAAAGAGAGTTGATCCCAGCCGGCAGGGCTTTCGGCAGAGACCGGGCCATGGAGGTTTTAAACAAGGTGCAGAAAACGGTGAAAGCCTGTATGAGGTTCCTAGAGTTTTAGAGCCGAGGGCACAGCGTTGTCTGAAACCACTGAGCATCCACTCCTGAGCAGCTAGCTGATTGATACTTTGAGAACCGCTCGGAAGCCTCGGCTGCTGTAAAAGCGCTGTTTGCGCATACGAAAACCGTGTTGTAACGTCGTTCAGCGAATATGGCGCCGCCATGTTTTCTAACATTCTCGGGTGTTTTCAGCCAGCTGGACGTGTGTGTCAAACTCGCCGACGGCCTGCAGCCATCTGTACTGCTCCTCCGTCAAAACCTCAACCCCCATCGCAGCCGCCATTTTCACGACGTTCCCCTTTGGACGCACACCTTTCTTGATGCGGAGAGCCATCGCTTCACGGTCATAGCACAACTCTCTACGACCAGTCGGACTCTCGGGCGAACAATCCATGAAAACGAGCACCCCAGCCTCCTCATCGTAAGCAACTAATGCAGGCTCGCCACCCGTCCGCTCCATCTCATACAGAGAAGACGGCTTCTCGTAATTTTCCCTCAAAACAGACTCAACCTCCACCATTCAACACCTGTTAAACGGCTCCGCTGCTTCAAAAGGAGCCAGTCCCGCTGCTTGACCGACACCACGAGCCGCCGGCAACCCCTTGTTAAACATCTCCTCCGTAAACGAACATGCGGAAAACAAGCTCTGTAGAAAAGGCCCTTCCTATGTTTACCATTTACTATTTGTTTACGTAACCTATTTATTTACGTTCTCAGACACTCGTTTGTGTGGCCGCCTAGATGGCTCGGCGAAGCCTACGCCAAACTCTACTTTCACTTCGGCAACGATGTCTTCGGCTTCAACGATGCACGGACAGCTTTGGAACTTCGCGATGAAAACCTCCGAGTCGTGCTAAGCAGGCTTCACGCTTTCAGGGCTGTCCATGTTTTTCAACCCACAAAACCGAGGAAATACAGGCTTGCCGACCCGTCGGGGTTTACACTACTGTCGTCGGGTAAAATTTTCAACGTCCAGAAGATACGCCAAGAACGATATCTCAACCTGATTCTGCTGACAGCCAAACACATCATCCGAGGCCTTAAAGACGTGTCGATGGCTATTTTCGGCTCCGTGGCCAGAGGAACCGCCGAACCTCAGAGCGACGTGGACATCCTAGTGGTCTCAGACGATTTCGCAGGCAGCCTAGGACAGAGGGTTGATAAACTCTTCGACCATGTTCTGGGGCAGGACGTACGAGCGGA
>JANWZU010000080.1 GCA_025054795.1 Candidatus Caldarchaeum sp. | reverse complement strand
GTAGGTGTAAACGGCTACGGAACAATAGGACGTCGAGTGGCTGACGCCGTATGCCTCCAACCCGACATGAAGCTTGCAGGAGTTGTTAAGGTGACGCCTGATTATAAAGCTAGGCAGGCTGTCGAGAAAGGCTATCGTCTTTACTGTGTTGACTCGGCGGGGGTTGAAAAGTTCAGGAAGGCTGGTATAAAGGTTGAGGGAGTCTTGGACGATTTGCTGGATGAGGTGGATGTCATCGTGGACTGCACGCCCGGAGATGTCGGCATGACTTACAGACAACGGTATGCTGAGGCAGGGAGGAAGGCTGTTTTTCAAGGCGGCGAGGAGTCTGAGGTGGCTGAAACAAGCTTCGTGGCGCAGGTCAACTACGAGAAGGCCTTGGGAAGGAGGTCTGTCCGGGTTGTTTCATGCAACACGACGGCTTTGTGCAGGGTTCTTCACGCTTTGGACACTGAGTACGGGGTGGAGAAGGCTAGAGCTGTGATAGCGAGGAGAGCTTCAGACCCTGAGGAAGCTTCGAAAGGGTTGATAGACGCCGTCGTCTTGGACCCGGTTGAGATTCCTTCCCATCACGCTGCTGACGTTAGGACTGTTATGCCTCATTTAAACATTATGACGATGGCTATGAAGATACCTACGACTCACATGCATTTACACAGCTTACTGATAACTCTGAAGAACAACGCCGCAGCTGAAGCGGTCAGAGAGCTGTTCCAGAGAACAACCCGTGTCAAGGTTTTGTGGAAGGCCGACGGCTTCAAAAGCACAGCAAACGTCTTCGAATACGGTAGAGAAAGCGGCAGAGCTAGAGGAGACATCTACGAAGCTGTTGTTTGGGGAGACTCGGTCAGAGTCGAGGGCCGTGAAGTCTATTTCTACATGGCTGTGCATCAAGAGGCCATCGTCGTGCCTGAAAACGTCGACGCATTGAGAGCAGTTGTTGGCGAAACGGCGGGGGAAGCGAGCATTAGGATGACTAACAAGTCTCTAGGGATAACTTGACTAGGTTTAAGGCTGTTTTCTTCGATGTGGACGGCACGCTTTACAGGAGCCGAGAGTATGAGGAGAACCTCCTCGAGTCTGCTGTGGCGGTTGTGGCCGAGATTCTCAACATAGGCCGTAGCGAAGCCTTCAGAAGGTTGATGGCTTTGAAGAGGGAGGTTAAGACTGTGAGCCGGAGCGTCGAGATGATGGGAATCAACAGGTCAAAATTCTACGACAGGTTGGCTGAGGTCGCCAGCCCTGAGAAATTCATCAGGCCGTCGCCGGCTGTGGCTGAAATGCTTAGAAACATTCGTCGTAGGGGTGTTGTCGTCGGGCTTCACACTAATTCGGGAAGGAGGCTCGCTTTGAAGGTTCTAAGCTGCTTGGGCGTTGACGAAGAGTGCTATGACTTCATGGTTTCAAGCGACGACGCTGAACCCAAGCCCGACTTGGCTGGATACGTGGTTTTGCTGAGCAAGGCTGGAGTCAAGGCGTTTGAATCGCTTTACGTGGGAGACCGATGCGATGTTGAAATAGCTCCGGCTAAGAAACTGGGAATGCAGACAGCCTTGGTTCATTCTGAAGCATGCGTTTACGCCGACTTCTTCCTCAAGGATGTCATTGAAGTTGAAAGGCTCATCTGATTCCTAGGTAAAGCTTGCCCAACTCTTCGTGCTTTAGAAGTGTTTGAGCCTCTCCCTCGTAGGTTGGCCGGCCGCTGACCATCAGTATTGCCTTTTCACCGATCTCTAAAGCCCTTCTTGCGTTCTGCTCGGCTAAGACTATTGTTTTACCGTATGTATCCCTGAGGTCCCTTATTATGTTTAGGATTTGTGTGGCCATCTTTGGCGATAGGTTGCCTGTCGGTTCGTCAAACAACATCAGCTTGGGCTGCCGAATCAAAGCCATAGCGATGGCGAGCATCTGCCTCTCACCGCCGCTCATCAAAGCTGCCCTCTTACTCCTGTATTTCATGAGGTGGGGGAAGATCTCCATGACATCCAACACCGCTGACTCTCTTTTTTCCATGCCGTAGCTGGCTATTAGCAGGTTTTCGTAAACGCTCAGGTTGGCGAAAATGTTGTCGACTTGAGGGACGTACGAAACTCCGTGAGAGGCAACTTGATGAGGCTGTAGGCCTGTTATGTCGACCCCGTCGAGAAAAACTTTTCCGGAGTATATCCGGGTCAATCCGAATACAGATTTGAGCAAAGTGCTCTTACCGCTTCCATTAGGCCCAACCACAACGGTCATGAGTTTTTCAGGGGCTGAGACTGATACGTCAAACAGAACCTGAAGCCTGTGGTAGCCTGCGTTGAGTCCTACAGTCCTCAGCATCTCTCAGCCACCTAAATAGCTTTCGATTACAAGCACGTTGTTCAAAACCTCTGTCGGATGGCCCTCAGCTATGATTTTGCCTTGGTGCATGGCGTAGACATGGTCTACGTAAGGGACTGCTATGTCAAGCCTGTGCTCGATCAGAAGGAATGTGATGCCCAACTTTCTGTTAACTTCTCTGAGATGCGTAAAAACTTCGTGTGCTAGGACCGGGTTGATCCCTGCGGCGGGCTCATCCATCATAATCATCTTCGCCCCACTCATCAAAGCCCTTCCAGTCTCAAGAAGCTTCATCTGACCACCGCTAAGCCCGTAAGCTTGTCTGTCCCACAGATGGTCAAGCTTCAAGATTTTCAAAATCTTGTAAGCCCTTTCGACGCTTTCCTCTTCAAACTTCTCCCATCTCCTCCGTAGAAGAGATGAAAAAACCCCTTCACCGGGGTTCCCCTTCTCGGCCACTAGGAGGTTCTCCAAAACCGTGAGAGTCATAAACGGCTGAGGTATTTGCCAAGTCCTAGCGAGTCCAAGGTCGTAAATTGTGTGTGGAGTTAGGTTGGTTATATCTACACCGTCGAAAAAAACTCGGCCCCTTTCCGCCTTATAAACCCCCGTTATCACATTTACAAGCGTAGACTTTCCGCTACCATTGGGGCCTATGAGAAGAGCCATTGAACCACGGCGTATAGACAGGCTAACATCGTCTAAGGCTGCCACTCCGCCGAATTTTTTCGTTACATTGGTCGAAGTAAGGATGTAATTCATCTATGCATAAAAATAAATGAAAAAAGGCTAATAAAGATATGCAGGATTCTATGGGGTGAACCCTGGAGTCCAGCTGAATGTTCCTGCTGCAAAGCTGTACAGCCCAACATTTCGCCATTCGAAGTTGGCGCCGACCCTTACAACCGTCCATAGTACGTAGTCGGCGAAGGCTAGGTCTCCTGCGGGGTTAAGGTTTATCCACCCTGTTGCTCCGAAGTAGTTAGCTGCGGCGGTAGGCAAAGCTTTCTGAACGGCCTCTCCATCGTATTTGCCGGTTTGTAGAAGAGCTAAGGTGAGAACCCATACAGCGTCGTAGGCGGCGTAGGAGTAGCTGTCAGGCTCTCTACCCAGCTTTGACTTGACGTAGTCTGTGACTTTAGCGTTCTTTGAAGACGATGTTGCGGCGAAAATGGGATGTATTCCCTTGGTCGCAGCAGCGAAGCCCGCTGCTTTAGGGTCTTTCACAAGCTCAGCCAACTGAGCCGTGCCATCGCTTCCAAACCATTTGACTCTCGCCAGCTCAGGATAGTCCGCTACGGTAGAGAAGAATACAACCGCCTCGCCGAACGCAACGTACTCGACCATAATCCTCTCGGGCGCCACACCCCTGCCAGTCAACTCCTTCACCTTGTCGGAGAGCAGCTTAGCTTCAGCCGCAAACTCCTTCTTCTCGGGGGCGTAGCGGATTCCCTCAACAATCGTTAATCCAAGCTTTCTCGCCTCTTCGCTGCTGGATCTGTACAGACCGTCGCCCCATGCGTCGCCTCTCCACACGTAGATTATGTGGGTGGCTCCCAATTGTTTGGCAAGCCTAGGGCCTATCGGCCCTTGGATAGTATCGTCTGGACAGAACCTGAATATGTAGTCTCCTGGTATTGCGAGGTCAGGCGCTGTGGAAGACTGGCTCACTAGCACGAGTTTGTTTGCGTCTGCGTAGCTCTTGATTCTCCGTATTTCGGCGCTGGTCTGCGGCCCGACGAACAGCTTTACGCCTCTTGCATGAAGGCTTTTAAGCTTGGCGTCTGCAGTTTCTGGCTTTGTCTCTGTGTCCTCAACTAAGACTTTTATCGTGAATCCAGCACCGATCGACCTTAGATATTCGTTCACCTCTCTTTCCGCAAGCTCAACTGCCGCCCTGCTATTCTCACCGTAGGAAGCCAAATCACCTGTCAATGGAAGAATGGCGCCAATAAGTATCTCGCCTCTAAGACCTGCCGCAACTTCCCTCGTCTCAGTTCTCACAACGGTTTCAGTTCTGACCACAGTTGCACCCGGAGCCGTCACTGTTCTGGCTGGAGCCATCGTAGGGCCTAACACAAACCCACCGATCACCAACCCAATCACGAGCAGGACTACAGCCAAACCGGCGGCCACGGTTGTCGAGATCCCGCTAATTTCTCTGCTCATACGTAAATGGGTTGATAAATTATATATAAACTTTAATATCCAGAACGGCACCCGGGTATACATGTCTCATGTAGAGGGTGTTCTGGTTTGGTTGTGGAGCCAATAGTTAGGGATGCTGTAGTCTTCGCCAGCCTTCTCTCCCTTCTCAGTATCGGGCTTACTTTGACGTATTTGACGACGAAGGTTCCCAATTTTTCCCACGGTAGTCTAGCCACTATAGGTGTTTTCACAGTCTTAACGACCACCGAGTTGTGGAGGCAGAACCCCTACATCTCCGTCCCGCTGGCGTTCGTGCTGAGTGGGATGGCGAGTCTTTTTCTATACCTCGCCGCACTTAGGCCTTTAATCTCCCGTGGGGCTGGCCTTCCGCTTCAGATGGTCGCCACACTCGCCTACGAGCTTATCCTCCTAGCTGTTCTAAACATTTACGCCGACTTCTTGACGAGAGTTTTCAAGATAACTTCTAGGGACTTCCTTCTCAGAAAATACGACCTCAAAATATTAGACGAACCAGGTGTCTTCATCATATCTCCGTTGTTGGTGATCTTCTTGGTATCATCTCTTTATCTTCTCTTGACTAGGACCAAGTTTGGAGTTGCCATGCGGGCCGCTATCGAGAACGCCCCTCTGGCCGGTGTAATAGGCATCAACGTGCGTACAGTATACATGTTCTCCTGGTTCTTAGCTGGAGGTTTGGCTGGAGTGGCCGGTGCCATGATGGGTCTCTGGTTTCAGGCAGACCCAGGGTTCGGGTCGAGAATGCTGGTCAGCATTTTCTCAGCAAGCATTGTAGGTGGGCTTCAGAACATCTACGGAGGCGCTGTCGGCGGCTACATAGTGGGTTTGGCGGAAATATTAGGAACCTCCCAGTTAGCGTCTGTATTCGGTGTGCAGATTCTTCCATACAGACCTCTGATACCATTGTCAGCTATGATTATAACACTCCTGCTATTTCCGAAAGGGTTTTCGGGGATGGACTGGGGAAGGATTATCAGGCTCAGGCTTCAGGGTGCTAAGCTTTGATCTTGGAGTTGGTTTACATCTTCACCGTAGATCTTTTGGCATTGTTAGCAGTATATCTCATAATAAACATCAGCCTAAACCTAGAATACGGTTTAACAGGGCTTCCAAACTTCGGCAAAGTGTTAGCTGTGGCTGGAGGTGCTTTCGTGGCCGGCTCGGTGCCGGGAAGGCTTATGGCAGAGTACTTCGGCCTTTACAGGGGTATAGAAGCCTACGCCAACAACAGCGTCTTAGCTGATTGCATGAGAGGGCTTTCCCTCCAAAAACCCAAGATACTCGAAGCAACTGAGTTCATCGAGGACAACGTCCTGATAATAACATGCATAAACAGGGTTTTGTCCTTTGACCCTTTCCTCTCCGTTTTAATACTGTTGCTGACATTGTTCGTCGCAGCCGGGGTAGGCGCTGCCCTTGGGTTCATCTCATCATACCCGGCGATAAGGCTGAGGGAAGATTACTTGGCGATGACGCTGCTTGCGATGGGCGAGTTTATGTGGACCATAGGCTACTACACACGTGATCTGGTGGGCGGCACGCTCGGCGTCTCCGTGATAGACCCTTACGGCTGGACGGGTGTTAGAGAGAGGTTCTTGGTGGCAACTTTCGTGCTTGTAGGTGTTGCTGTTCTTGCATTTGTTTATTCTCGGATTCTGGCTAGGTCGCCGCTTGCGAGAATACTCAAGGCAGTCAGAGACCAGGAGATAGCAGCCGAGGTTCTCGGCAAGGATACCGTAAAGGTGAGGAGGAACATTTTGATGATCTCCGCCTCTCTGGCCTCGTTGGCTGGAGCTCTCTGGGCGTTTTACAGCGGAGGAGTTATAGCAGTAGGATACGACAGAATTACATGGACATTCTGGCCATGGGTCATGGTGATCGTCGGTGGTTCTGGAAGCAACCTAGGTGTGTTGCTGGGGACAACCATCTTCGTGACGGCCAGAAAGTTCATAGACTATTACAAGTTTGCGCTGGAGCCAGTGCTGCCGTTCAGCGTTGTTTGGCTTGACAGGCTTGTTCTCGGCCTTGTTCTTTTAACAATTTTGTTGCTGAGGCCCGCCGGTGTAGTTCCGGAGAAGCCGACTCTTACTCTGAGCCGGGAAAAGATAGCCGAACTCATTAAAAAGCAGGAGTCTTCTGGAACGGGCTGAAACAAAGGCTTTGTTTCTTAACCCTCTGCTGTAGGTTTCCGGTTGATACAGGTTTAGCTGTATACGTAGACTTATTAGTTTTAGACTCCGTTCGATTGTTTGAATGTCTGGGTCAGGCGACTTGGGTGAAACATACCTGCCTCGTATGGGTAGGGTGAGGAAAAGCCATCCAAGAGTAGAGGCCTTCGGAGAGGTGGACGAACTATCATCCTTCATAGGATACGCCCGTTCAATCGTCAAGGACAAAGACCTAGACATGGTTCTTAAAACCGTGCAGGACAGCCTCTTCCACGTGGGCGCATACCTAGCCACACCAAGCCATTCCGTTGAGAAAATCAGGAGAAACAACGAGCTCATCGAGGAATGGGTTAAAAGATATAGCTCGAGCCTCCCGTCGCTTAGGCGTTTCATCTACCCAGCTGGATGCGTCGAAGCATCTGTGCTGCACATTTGCAGGTCTGTGGCTAGACGAGCTGAGAGAGCTGTTGTGAGAGTGGGGGATGAAGAGCAGTTGGACGAAGCCGTAACTAGGTTTCTCAACAGGCTGTCGACTTTGCTTTTTCTGATGGCCCGTGAGCTAAACAGGAGGGCCAACCTACCTGATGAGGAATGGTCGTCTGTCTAGGTTTTGCGCATCCTTTTTACTTCTTTCTCCATGAACTCAACCATTGTTTCAAAAGCATAAAGCAAAGCTGTTTCCTTCAAAAACCCTCTCGCCCCTGTGTTGAACGAAGTGTTGATCTTGGGTTTGGTGAACTCGGATGCTTTTCCGACCCAGAGCTGGATTAGAGCCCTTGCTTTGGGGAGAAATATGAACGAATAGGCTGTGCCTCCGAGTTTTTCCTTTTTTCCTGTCAGACGCTTTGACACCTCTTCAAAAAGCTCCGCGTTGTAGCCGAAGAGTTTCTCAAGCGGTCTGACGACGGTTTTTTGGTAGTAGCTGCGGTGGCTGAGCTGAGTCAGAGTTGCCTCAAGCGATTGCCATCCTTCATGGCTGCCAGAAGACCCTTCAGAGGTCAAATACTCGAGCACCACGTACGAAAGCTTCTCTCCAGCATCTCTTCCGTTGGTTAAATCAACCACTTTGCCGCTGTCAAGCTCGACGGTATAAGTTTTGTTGAGTACGTTGACAATGTACCTGCCCAAACCCGAGCCCTGAGAAGATAGGTAAACCACGTCGCACCTTTTCATAACGGCCGAGTGGTCAACTCGCCCAAGCCTCTCAAACAACTCATTGACTTGTTTTCTGACAGCTTGAAGAGGCGAATCTGGCTGAATCATGAACACCGCCGCCGACGTCTTAAAGGTGTGAAAGCTAGGTAAAAACATGTCGGAGAGAATACAACTCTACAGTAATTCTGTAGACAAAAAATAAGGGGGGGGTGGGGGAGTGTGAGTCGGTTTTTACGTCAGGTCCATGACCGGGTCGAAGGACGGCGGAAGCCTACGTTCAACTTTCAGCAGAGAACCTTGCGGAGGCTTGATCTCGATGCTGAAGATGTCGTTCGGGTCTAGGGATGCCCCCGTTATCTGACTCACGTCGACCTTCACCGCCCAAACCTCCCCGTATTCGAGAACCGTATCTCCGTCTCCTGTCACTTGGTAGACTGTTGTTATTGTAGCGTTGTTGGGGTAGATGTTCTCTCTGAAGATCGCCTTGTCTCGGTAGGTTATCACAAGCTTCCCAGACCTAACGTCGACTTCGCCCTTGCCGACAGACGATTTGATATAGATCACTATCTCGGTTATACTGGTTCCGCTGCTTTTGGCAACCACCGACCCCGCTGTCTCAATCGAAGCCAAAGTCTCCTCCAAGCCCGCCTGCATCACTTCACCGGTCTTCTGTGTCGTGAAAAGGCCGAGGTTTAGGACGGCGAAGGAGAAGGCGCTCGCTACTATAACAAATGCTATCAGTATTATCGCCGTCTCTAACCCTGTCAGACCTTTGTTGTTTGTTTGTTTTCTT
>JANWZU010000063.1 GCA_025054795.1 Candidatus Caldarchaeum sp. | reverse complement strand
AAAGTTAGTTTCTTACTGTTGAAGCTGAGACGTAGGTATGAGGATGTTAAGTAGGCTGCTGAGTATCCGGCCGCAGCTATGAAGGAGGGCCATACATCCATGTAGAACAGGAGGTTTGTCAGCTCAAGCCCACGAACTACGCTTTGTTGGAAAAGGGCTGTGTAAGCGAATGCCGCAAGCAGGGATGCACTCGCAGCCCTCTTGAGTTCCAACATTTCTGTAGTCTTATCGCAGTTATTTAAGTCAGTCGTCTATACTAGGCCTTGAGCTGTGAAGCCTTCCTCCGCAGCTCCTCAACCATTTCCTGCTTACGCTTCTTCACCGTTTGCTTGAGCTTTTCAAACTCATTCTTAACCTGCTGCTCCAACAGCCTCCACCTCTTTCCTACGTTCGATGAGTTTTTTGACGTGCTTCAGCTTCACAAAGTCTTCCCTTTCCCGCTCCTCTAGGTTTGCGCTGATGAATTTTATGGCTTCTTGGTAGCGGGGTATGATTAGGTGTTCGAGGGCGTTGAGGAGGCGTTGTGTCTTCTTCAGCTCCTCAGCCAGTCTGAAGATTGCGTTTTCAACCTCGGCCACTTTGCATATGGGTGTGAGGATGTTTCTGAAGTTTGCGACGGCTTCGTCGAATGATGAGGTTGTGTCAAGGAATCCGTAGGTTAGTGGGAGCTGGGTGGACGCTACTTCTAGGACTGGTATCTTTATGCCTAGAACGGTTCTTTCGCTGACTTTAACCTCTATCGAGGATGGTGTGGTGGCTGCGACAGACTCGACTTTAACGGAGCCCATTTCGGCGTAAGCTTTGAAGAGCGATGCGTAAGCTTGCCTAAGCGGCTCCACCATCTTCTCCCTCTCAGCTTCAGCAACGTCAACCAAGTCGTTCAGCCTCCTAACCAAAACATCCCGCTTATCCTCGAGTATTCTGTAGATGCTCTTAGCCACTTGAAGAGAGCGTCTGACCCTTATCAGCTCCAGCTTGGTGGGGAGGAATTTCCCACCGAAACCACTAACTGACAGCCTCTGTGCACCTGTTTCTCATCAAAACTGCTTATCTAAATAGGTATCTCCTCGGTTCGTTGAGTTATCAAGCCGTAGATAACCTATAAATATGCTTATGCTGCTTGGGGGGCAGGATGGCTTCAGCGACAGCCCTTAACAAGTACCGAAATTTCAGCGAATGGTTTGACAGCCTTTTGGTTGAGGCTAGGATAGTTGACGACAGGTTTCCGGTTAAGGGTTTTTCGGTTTACTTGGAGAACGGGGCGTTCATACTCAGGAAGGTTAGGGAGATGCTTGAGGAGGAGCTTAACAACACAGGCCACAAAGAGATGGTGTTTCCGTTGGTGACGACCGAAGAGCTTTTCAGCAGGGAGTCGCAGCACATCAAAGGCTTCAGCCCGGAGGTCTTCGTCATCGAATCCGCCGGAGGTAAACCTCTTGAGAATAAGCTGATTGTTAGGCCGACGTCGGAGACGATAATGTATCCTATGTTTAAGCTTTGGGTTAGAAGCCATGCAGACCTTCCTCTTATGGTTCATCAGAGCAACATGGTTTACAGGCATGAGACAAAAGCCACTAGGCCTTTGCTGCGGGTTAGGGAGATTCCGTGGAACGAGGCCCACACCGTTCATGCTACAGCTGCAGAGGCGGAGCAGCAGGTTAGGAAAGCCGTCGATATTTACAAGAAGGTTTTGGACAGGCTTGGCCTAGCCTATCTCATACTGAAGAGGCCTGATTTCGACAAGTTTGCAGGAGCCAAGTACTCGGTGGCGTTCGATGCGTGGAACCCAGACGGACGTGTTAACCAGGTGGGGACTGTTCACAACCTTGGTAAAAACTTCTCCAAAGTGTTTGAGATAGAGTTTGAGACTGCTGACGGTGAGAGGGAAAACCCTCACCAGCTTTGCTACGGTTTTGGGTACAGCAGGGTTTTAGCCGCTATAATAAGCCAGCACGGGGACGACAGGGGGCTCGTTCTCCCTTCTGCTGTGGCTCCCCTTCACGTGGTTGTTGTTCCGATCGTCTTCAAGGGGCAGGAGGAGACAATAGTAAACTATTGCAGGAAAATAGCCGAAGACCTCAAAGGGCTTAGAGTGTTCCTCGACGACAGGGAGGACAAGACTCCCGGAGAGAAGTTCTATTACTGGGAGAGGATGGGGGTGCCTGTTAGGGTTGAGGCCGGGCCTCGGGAGGTTGCCGAAAACACTGCGACGGTTTTCCGCAGAGACACGCTCGAGAAGAAGACGGTTAGCTTGGAGGAGGTTGAGCGCTATGTGGTTAGGCTGCTGGCTGAGATAGACAAGAACCTTGCGGAGAAGAGCTGGAGGGTTATGAGGCAGATGGTTTCAGACGCATCCTCGGTTGAGGAGGTTAAGAAGCTGATAGCGGAGAGGAGGGTGGCTAGGTTGAGTTGGTGCGGCAGCACCGACTGCGCTATGAGTTTGAAGGAGGCTGCCGGCGGGGAGCTGAGGGGCAGCAGGTTCGACGTCGTTGAAACCCCGTCAAGCGCCTGTGTCGTATGTCAGAAGCCTGCCGTCGAGCTTGTCTACTACGCCAGAGCCTACTAGCCGCCGCTGTACCTGCTGGTGGTTGGGAGGAAAAGAATTAAATAGAATGAATTACGCATAAAAACACAACTCGAGGGTGGGGTTTATTGCTTCACACCAAGGTTTAGCCTATCTATCCTGCGTCGGATCGATGAGCGACAGCTCTCCAGATTTTCCTGAAGAGGTGGGTTCTGATGGCTTGGCGTAGGCTGTTGGAGAGTGCTCTGCCTTCTAGGGCCGTGATGTTCGACACAACGCTCAGGGACGGCGAGCAGACGGCTGGGGCTGCTTTACGGCCGGACGACAAGGTTAGGCTTGCGGAGGCTTTGGCAGACTTGGGTGTAGACGTTATCGAAGCCGGTTTCCCGCCTGTGTCAAGCGGTGAGTCGACGGCGATAAAAGAGATCACGGCTGCAGGCCTAAGCTCGAAGGTCTGCGTCCTTTCAAGGTGCGAAAAATCCGACATAGACGCAGCCGCCAAAGTCAACCCGCAGTGGATTCACGTCTTCATAGCGACGTCCGACATACATCTCAAGCATAAGCTGAGGATGACTAGGGAGCAGGTTTTGGAGAAGGCTGTTTCGTCGGTTGAGTACGCCAAGTCCTACGGGTTTACGGTTCATTTCTCCGCCGAGGACGCCACCAGAACCGAGGTTCCCTACCTGCTGCAGGTCTTCCAAGCCGTCGAGAAAGCTGGAGCCGACAGCCTAGACATACCCGACACGGTTGGAACAATAATTCCCACAGCTATGAAACGGCTTGTCGCAACTGTGAAAAACTCGGTGAAGATACCTGTGGCTGTCCACTGCCATGATGACTTTGGCTTGGCTGTGGCCAACTCGCTCGCAGGCGTTGAGGCGGGGGCTGAGATTGTGCACGCAACGATCAACGGTATAGGCGAGAGAGCTGGGAACGCAAGCTTGGAGGAAGTTGCTGCTTCTCTGAAGTTTCTCTACGGTGTTGAGACGAACATCCGGTTCGAGAAGATATTCAGAGTTTCTAGGCTTGTCGAGAGGCTGATGGGTATAACAGTTCCTAAGAACAAGGCGATTGTCGGCGACAACGCATTCGCCCACGAAAGCGGCATACACGTCCACGGAATTCTAGGCAGCCCAACAACCTATGAGCCTGTGATGCCCGAGGTCTTCGGCAGAAGACGTAGAATAGTCTTCGGAAAACACTCCGGGATTCACGGTTTGGAGGCCTTCCTGAGGGAGTACGGCTACTCTGTTGACAGGGACAAAATCTCGTCGATTCTGAGGAGTGTGAAGGAGGTTGCGGACGGCGGTGGAAAGGTTTCTGAAGAACTAGTGCTCAGCCTAGCTGACGAGGTCTACGGAAGGACTGGCCGACAGAGGTCTTACGTGAAGAATGTTTATTTGATGTTGAGCAACGACAGGTTTACAGCCGGCTGCGAGCTGATGGTGGCCGGCGAATTTGTTAAGGGCGAGGGTTTGGGGTCTTCAGCTGTCGAGGCTGCTCTCTCAGCTGCGTTGAACGCTGTGAGAAAGGTGGTGGATGTCCAGATAGTCGACATGAAAGTGCATGCTCCCTACTTCGTCAACCATGCAGCTGAGGCCGAGGTCGTCATCTCGGCTGCGGGAGAAGAGCTGGTCGGCAGAGGTCTTGGACAGGACCCTGTGCACGCTGTTGTTTCAGCAGTCGCCAGCGCAGCCCATCAGCTTCTGTTCAGCCAGAGGAGGTTGGAGGCTGGATGAGGGCCGCTGACGCTCTAGTCAACGAGATGATGCGCCGAGGCGTCAAGGTTATCTTCGGCATACCCGGCGGAGCCAACATGCCCTTCTACGACGCCCTGAAAGACTCGGAGATAAAAAGCATACTGGTCAGGCATGAACAGCACGCCGTCCACGCTGCGGAAGGCTACGCAAGGGTAAAAGGAAGGCCCGGAGTCTGCTCTGGAACCTCTGGCCCTGGGGCAACCAACCTGATAACCGGGTTGGTCGACGCCTACATGGACAGCCTCCCGGTTCTGGCCATCACGGGTCAGGTGTTAAGGTCTTTCATGGGCACCGACGCCTTCCAAGAAGCCGACATAGTCGGACTCGTTCTCCCGCACATCAAGTACGCCGTCACCGTCAAGGACCCGAACAGGCTTGTTCAGGAGTTTGTCAATGCTTACAGCGTGTCGATGAACCGAAGGTACGGGCCGGTGCTCGTA
>JANWZU010000025.1 GCA_025054795.1 Candidatus Caldarchaeum sp. | reverse complement strand
GCTGGCTGCGGAAACAACCCGCTTGAAGTAGTTGTACCTGTTTCTCTGACGTGGGAAAGGTGATTTACGAGGCTTGGCCTCCAGCTTCGGAGTCTGGCTCCTTACTTTACCCGCCTTGGTTATGCTTCCGTGAGACGGCATGCCGATGAGTTTTCTGAGACCCCGGTATTTAGCCCTATCTCGTTTAAATGGAGGTTAAAACAACATGGCTGGGATGGCGCGGGCCTTCGTTTTGTTGACGGCGGCTGGGCTGGCTGTCTTAGATGAAAACCTCGGATACGTGATGTTCAAGCCTTTCGCAAAACAGCCTGCTGAGATAGCACGCATCGTTCAGTCGGGGGAGATGCCGACGGGTTTTGTCGAAGAGTTTTTGAGGGATGTTAAGGGGCGTGGCTTCGATGTTCTGCTTTACTGGGATGAGAGGGTTGGGGTTTCTCTCAGAACAGCCGCAGAGCAGGGTGGAGTAGGTCTTCAGCCCGTTGAACGCATAGTTTTTGACGTTGAGGCTGCGATGCCTGGGGCGGAGGCTGAAAAGTACAGAGGTTTGGTCAAGGAGGTTTCGACGGAGCTGGCCCGTCAACGCATAATCACCGAGGCCGCAAGGAGAGACCTCCACATAGTCCATGCGGTGAGGGCCCTCGACGACTTGGAGAAGGCTAGAAACCAGATTTACGTCAGGGTCAAGGAATGGTACAGCGTCCACTTCCCAGAGCTCGCCTCCATCGTCGACGACGTGGATGCTTTTCTCAAGGTCGTGGCCGCCCCGCTGCAGAGACACGACTTCGACGAAAAGACTGTGGCTGATTTTCTCAAGCCTGAGTGGGCGGCTAAGGCTGTCGAGGCTGCGGCCAAGTCGGTTGGGGGAGGTTTGTCTTCGAGGGATGCGGCCAGCCTTTCGGCTCTGGCTTCTCTGGGGTTGGAGTTGGGGAAGCTGTGCGAGAGGATGGCTGACTACATTCGTGAGCTGATGGCCTCTGAGGCGCCCAACCTGTCGGCCGTGGCAGGCCCTGTGCTCGGAAGCAGGCTGATATCTCTCGCCGGAGGCTTGGAGAACCTCGCACGCCTACCCGCAAGCACCATCCAAGTCATTGGAGCTGAGAAAGCGTTGTTCAGGTTCTTGAAAACTGGCCGTGGAGCTCCGAAGCACGGCGTAATCTTCCAGCATCCGTTCGTCCACAGCGCACCCAAGTGGCAGAGAGGCAAAATCGCACGTGTCTTAGCGACCAAGGTCAGCATAGCCGCTCGGATAGACTACTTCAGCAAAGAGGACAGAAGCAGTCAGCTGCGTGAAGCTCTGGAGAAACGTGTCGATGAAATAAGAAGGAAGTATGCTTCGCCGCCCAAGAGGGAGGCGCCGAAGGCCTTCGAGCCCGTGAGGAGAAGACGCAGGAGATGAAGCACAGCGTCCACAGCCATCCGAGGTTTGAAGGCGTTTTCTGGCTCGAGACGCCGACGGGTGTGAAGCTCGCTACCAGAAACCTTGTCGAAGGCTTGTCCGTCTACGGCGAGGAGCTTGTCCATGTCGAGGGCGTAGAGTACCGTGTCTGGAACCCCTACAGAAGCAAGCTGGGCGCAGCCATCTACAAAGACATACGTGAAATCTTCATCAAGCAGGGGCTGAAGATTCTGTACCTCGGCTCCGCCTCAGGCACGACTGTTTCGCATGTTTCCGACATAGCCGGGCTGACTGGAGTTGTTTACGGCGTGGATTTCTCCCCCAAGGTCATGCAGCAGTTCATCATGAACGTCGTCGAAAAAAGGAAGAACGTCGTCCCCATCCTCGCAGACGCAACGAAGCCGGAGACCTACGTACATTTCGTAGGGTTGGCCGACGTGTTATACGCCGACGTCGCACAGCCTGCGCAGGCCCAGCTTGTTGTCTCCAACTCCCGGCTGATGCTGAGGAGGGGAGGAGGTGTTTTGTTGGCTGTTAAGGCCCGCAGCATCGACAGCGTTGAAGACCCCGAGAAA
The DNA here is from genome assembly GCA_025054795.1 of Candidatus Caldarchaeum sp. Taxonomy (GTDB): domain Archaea; phylum Thermoproteota; class Nitrososphaeria_A; order Caldarchaeales; family Caldarchaeaceae; genus Caldarchaeum. The sequence goes on along the minus strand of JANWZU010000025.1, from coordinate 1,115 downwards.
GTCGTCAAACGTGAGGTGAAAACCCTCGTGGACAACGGGTTCGAAGTTCTGCAGACACTTGACCTGGAGCCCTACGAAAGAGACCATGTGATGGTGGCGGCGGTCTACCGTGGCTGACGTTCTCGTCTGCGGTGTAGACGAAGCGGGTAGGGGCTGCGTCGTGGGGCCCCTCGTTGTCTCAGCCTTCCTAGCAAACAGCCGGGACTCGAAGATGCTGAGAGAGCTCGGCGTCGCAGACTCCAAAACACTAACCCGGCGCAGGCGTCAGGAGCTGTTCAACAAGCTCGCCGAAAACTTCGAGTACGAGACGGCCGTCGTCCCGCCGACGAGGATAACCTCAAGCCTCCGCTCGATGGGGGGCAGAGGACTCAACGAGCTCGAATACTTCCATATAGCTAGGCTTATCGACAAGCTAGGGCCCAGAAGGGTTTATGTTGACTCGCCCGACCGAAACACGAGCCGGGCTAGGAAGAGGATTCTCGATTATCTCAGCGCCGACGTTGAAGTCGTCTGCATGGTTAGAGGAGACAGACGGAATGTCTTCGTGGCGGCGGCCTCCATCGTTGCTAAGGTCGTCAGAGACGAGAAGGTGGAGCGGTTGAGGAGGGTTTTAGGCGACTTCGGTTCGGGCTATCCGTCGGACCCCAAGACACGGTTTTGGCTTTCTCAGCGGCTTGACTCGGCTGACGTTTCACAGTTTGTGCGGCTAGGCTGGAGAACAATCGACAGGGTGAGACAGACAACCCTTGACATGTTCTAAAGTAGCCGCTCTGACGGGAAGGCCGGGTGTAGGCAAAACAACAGCACTTGTGAAAGTTGTTGAATTGGTTAGGAGAGACGGCTTCAAACCCGCCGGCTTCTACACAGTAGAGATGAGGGAGCAAGGAGTGCGAACAGGCTTCGAAATAGTCGACGTAGCCACAGGCGACAGAGCTGTGCTTGCATCGACCAAGGAATTCAAGGGCCCTCGTGTGGGCAGGTATGTCGTAAACGTAGCCGGTCTGGAGAGCCTCGCTGTAGCCAGCGTGAGGAGAGGGCTAGCCGAAGGAGACGCAGTCTTCGTCGACGAGGTTGGGCCGATGGAGCTTCTCAGCAAGTCCTTCGTTGAGGCGGTT
>JANWZU010000169.1 GCA_025054795.1 Candidatus Caldarchaeum sp. | reverse complement strand
CACATACAGGTAGAAACCGACGAGGATGGCTGTGAAAACGGCTGCAACGACGTCGGGTGTTTTGACAACCGTCGTGAAGAAGATGAAAAGCACAGCCGCTATCAGCACGGAGGTTAGGATTGTGAACGGGATGTCAACTGTTATCGTCTTCGAAGGAAAACCTGCGAAGAATTTTGCAGCCTTTCTCAAAAACCTCTTGGGCTTCGGTATCCTGACTACCCAGTAGTCCTTATCTTCGTCAGCCAACTCATCTATATTCCTCTGCCTGCGTAATATTTGTTTATCCCTCCGAGTAATGTTTTAAGCCCTCGAGCATGATGATGCAGCGGGTTGGAGAGAAAAACTCTAGGCAAGACAGGAGAATCAGTCGCAGCCATCGGCCTCGGAACATGGAGCATGGGTGGACGTGAGTTTCCAGACAGCAGAGACGACGAACGCTGCATAGCAGCCATAAAGCTGGCGGTCGAGCTCGGGATGAACCACATCGACACAGCGGAGATGTACGCCGCAGGACACGCCGAAGAGCTTGTGGGCCAGGCGGTGAAGAGCTTCAGCCGAGACGAAGTCTTCATAGCAACCAAGGTGTGGCACACAAACCTAAGGTACGAAGACGTGCTCAAATCATGCAGACGCAGCCTTGAGAGACTCCAGCTCAAGTACGTCGACCTTTACATGGTTCACTGGCCTAACCCGAGGATACCTGTGGCCGAGACGATGCGTGCCATGGAGAGGCTGGTCAAAGAAGGGTTTGTCCGCTACATCGGCGTCAGCAACTTCGACGTAGACCTTCTGACCGAGGCGATGGAGTCTCTGAAGAGTGAGGAGGTTGTGTCGAACCAGGTTGAGTACAGCCTCGAGGCCAGAGGCGTCGAGAGGGAGCTGATACCCTTCTGCGAAAGGAACGGCGTGACCGTCGTCGCCTACACCCCTTTGGGCAAGGGAAGAATACTCTCGGAGGCTACGGCCCGAGGCAGGGCCTTGAAGCAGCTCGCCGAGAAATACGGCAAAACACCGGCTCAGATAGCGCTCAACTGGGTAATCTGGAAACCCTCTGTGATCACCATACCGAAAGCCGTCAAACAAGAGCACCTCCGTGAAAACGCAGCTGCAGCAGGATGGAGGCTGGCTGAAGAAGACTACGAACTCCTAAGCCGAACATAAAAAATACATGCCCTTACATAATGCTTATAAACAGCCATACGTATACCTAATGTGGTGAGTAATGCCGCCGAAAGGCGGCTCCTCCCGAAAGGATGAGGCCCGTGGATGCGGGGTGGGAGCGAGTAGGGAGGGGTCACCACTCTACTCTACCCCATGAGTTCCTAAACTTGATTTTTTGACTTATAATTTGGTAGAAGGAATCATCTCCACGTTCATATTTTCTGAAACAAGCACCTGCAATATAATCAGCTGCCTGAAGACAAACTTCGTCTTGTGAATTCATGTGAGTGATCTTGGAGGTCGGTACTCCATGACCACGTTCTTTAAAAAATTTCCACACCATTTTGTCTTGTAAATAGCGTTCAAATTCTTCACGTGTCGCTTCATGCAAACTCTTATCAAGAACGAAATTTACAGAGCCCGGGTTGTAGCCGAGAATGGTCTTAATTGCATAGTGAACAATTAGATAATTGTATAATATCTTAGGGTTTTGCCTCAGTTCCTCCTTAACGGAACTTTTCTCCACAACTACAACGCCGACATCCAGCTCTTTAGAACATATGGTCTCAAGAACGTGTTTTTTCACGTAGTTTGAATCACGAGAAAACTTGAACTCGTTGCCAGAGAAACGTTTATCACCCGCTAAGCGTTTTCGGAGCCTTTTCAGAGATTTCCTTAGTATCCATGGATCTCTCAAAATGAGGTTGGCTACGATGAAAAATTTTGATGATTTTGGGCCGAATCCTAAATCGCCTGCTTCGTCTATGTAGACGAACAATCTAGGAACCCGCAGAGAGAGACGTATTTATTTTCTCTGCAGGTTGTTTAGTTTTTTGTTAGGGTTGTTCCTGCGAGGTATGTGCCCATGGCTGTGAAGAGTGCTGCGAAGAATGAGACAGCAGCCATGTCTGTGATGAGGATGGCTGTGTTGGCCGCCTGGCCTAGCAGGAGTGTTTGGCGGACGGCGTCGACTGCGTAGCTTATTGGGTTGGCTAGTGCGATGGTCTGCAGCCATGGGGGCATGAGGCTGACG
>JANWZU010000143.1 GCA_025054795.1 Candidatus Caldarchaeum sp. | reverse complement strand
CGAAAGCGTTAGGCCGAGTTTTGACGCATGGTTTACGAGGGCTGACCTTCCAGCCAGCTCGGAGACGGAGAGAGACCTGTCCATCCCCAGCAGCTCGGGGTCTACGTGCTCGTAGGTTCGGGGGTTTTTGATGATGGCGTCTATGTGGACGCCGCCTTTGTGGGCGAATGCGTTGGCTCCGAAGAACGGGTAGCCCGGGCTCAGCGGCACTCCAGCGACCTCGGCGACGTAGTAGGCCATGTCCTTCAGCTTCCTCAACCCGTCCGGCGTCTTCAAAACCTTGAACCCCAGCTTGAGAGCTAGGTTGGGGATTATCTGCGTAAGGTCGGCGTTGCCGCACCGCTCTCCAAGGCCTATCATCGTCCCCTGAACATGCCGAACACCCTCCAGCACAGCCGCCAAGCTGTTGGCTACGGCTAGGCCGCAGTCGTTGTGAGCATGGATGCCCAGAGGCTTTCCGACCCTCTGCCTGACAAGCCTAACCACCTCAGAAACCCTATGCGGCATTGTTCCGCCGTTCGTGTCGCAGAGAACAATCCAAGACGCTCCAGCATCCTCAGCCTGCCTCAAAACGTTCAGAGCATACTCGGGTGATTCGTTGAAACCGTCGAAGAAGTGCTCGGCGTCGAAGATTACGTCGAGCCCATGCTCCCTCAAATACTCCACGGTGTCGGAGACCATCTCGAGGTTTTCCTCAAGGCTGCAGCGCAGAACCTCCCGCACATGCAGAGTCCATGACTTGCCGAAGATTATCGCCACGTCGACGTCTGAGTCGAGGATGGCGTTGACCGATGCGTCTTGGCTGGGCTTCACACCCACCCGCCTAGTGCTTCCGAAAGCTCCTACCCTGCTGTTGGAGAGGGAGAGCTTCTTGACTGCTTTGAAAAACTCCTCGTCCTTCGGGTTGGAGCCGGGCCATCCGCCCTCGATAACGTCAACGCCTATCTCGTCAAGCCTCTCAGCTATGCGGAGCTTGTCGTGGAGGGTGAAGGTCACTCCTCTGGTCTGGGCGCCGTCTCGGAGAGTGGTGTCCAGAACTTCAACGTAATCGATTCAACCACCCCACGCTTGGTATGCAGCAGGCTAGCTCCGTATTAAAGGTTAATCGCCGTAGCCGGCTTTGGCCAACATGGCGGCTTCGTGGACAACGAGGTATCCGTAGTGCTGTCTCCAGACCTTCTCAACCCGAACTGGCTTGAGCCTTTTCGTGAAAAGCGGGCAGTCGAGGACAAGCGTCTCCATCTCACCGCCCTCGCCTGCGGGATGAACGCCGAACCTCTCCTTCAAGACAGCCAGCTCGTCCAAAGCCTTGTCGTCGAGTATTCTGCCCAGCCACTGCTCCCCCAGCCCAGCCGCAGCAACAGCGACAACCATCACCTCAAACCCCTCCAACAGAACCCTCCGCAGAAGCATGCTGGGGTCGACTCCCCAGAGAGGGGCTACAACCTCAAGCCCATGCTTCTGAGCGGCTTTGGCCATACGGTCTCTCTGGTAGCTGCTCGCCACAGCCCCCGTCAGAATCCCTTCAACGTTTCCCGAAACCTCGGCCAACCCCTTGTCCAGAGTGTCCTCCTCGCTCCTGCCCTCAACAGGTATCAGAAGCTGCTTCTTCCCCATGGCCTCGGCCTGCAGCGGGGTTATGTGGAGGTTGGGGTAGTGGAAGAGATAGCTGTCAACCGCCTGCGGCAGGAACGTAAGCAGAACATCAACCGTGTGGCCCATCCTCTCAGCAAGCAGAATCGAGTAAGTCGAGTCCTTCCCGCCGGAAAACAGCGCAGCCAGCCTCATGTACGTCCTGACACCGCATTCCAGAGCTTTGTGTTTATCGAGACAGCTAAATTATGGTTGTGGAAAGCTTCATCCGTGAAGCTGTACGAATACGAGGGAAGGGAGCTTTTTAGACGCTACGGTATTCCTGTTGCTGACTCGGTTGTTGTGGAGAGCGTGGATGAGGCCCGCAGGGCTGCCGAGTCCCTGCCCGGAAAAGTTGTGGTGAAGGCTCAGGTCCTTGTGGCTGGCAGGGGGAGGGCGGGCGGTGTGAAAGTCGCTGAAACAGCTGTTCAAGCGGCTGAGCTTGCGGGCCGTATGCTGGGGTCTGAGATCAAAGGCGAGAAGGTTGAGAAAGTGCTTTTCACAGCCTACACCGAGATTGTTAAGGAGCTTTACCTCGGAATAATAGTCGACAGGTTCAAGAAAGCGCCTCAGGTAATCGCCTCGGCTGAGGGCGGGGTTGAGATTGAGGAGCTGGCTAGAACAAGCCCCGAGCATGTGCTGAAGGTTGAGGTCAACCCGCTTCTAGGCCTCACCGACTATCAAGTTAGACGTGTGGTACGGTTCATGGGCTTGGACGGCGGGTTAGCTGACCAAGCTGGAAGAATACTCCGTAACCTCTACAGGCTGTTCGTCGAAGTGGACTGCGAGCTTGCCGAGATAAACCCCCTCGCCATCACACCCGACAACAAGCTCGTCGCAGTCGACTCCAAGGTCATAGTGGATGAAAACGCTCTGTTCAGGCATCGGGAGTTTGTGAGGCCGTCCGAGGGGACGGGGCTTGAGGAGGAGGCTCGGAAGCTGGGTTTCACGGCTGTTGAGCTGGACGGGGACGTAGGGATTATCGGCAACGGAGCTGGGTTGACCATGGCGACGATGGATATGGTGAAGCTGAAGGGCGGCAGGCCGGCAAACTTCCTAGACGTAGGCGGAGGAGCTGCGGAAGACGTCGTCGAGAAAGCCTCTCGACTGCTTCTTACGCATCCTCGGGTTAAGGTTCTGTTCGTCAACATCTTGGGCGGGATAACCCGCTGCGACGAAGTGGCCAGAGGCGTTGTCTCAGCGTACAAGGCTGTCGGAGCCGGGAAGAAGATCGTCGTGAGGATGATGGGCACGAACGAGGAGGAGGGGAAGAGAATTTTGAGGGAGAACGGCATACTGCCCTACGACAGCATGGAGGAGGCGGCTGAGACCGCTGCGAAGCTGGTGAGGTGAGGAAAGCGATGGCCATACTGGTTGACGAGAAAACCAAGGTCCTAGTGCAGGGCGTCACAGGCAGGCAGGGCATGTTCCACACAAGGTCGATGATAAAATACGGCACGCAAGTTGTTGCAGGAGTCACTCCGGGTAAAGGCGGGCAGAGGGTTGACGGAGTGCCGGTGTACGACAGCGTCGCCGAGGCTGTGGAGAAACATCCCGAGATAAACACCTCGATGGTGATGGTTCCAGCTCCCTACGCAGCCGACGCCGTGCTGGAGTCTCTGGACGCAGGCCTAAGGCTTGTGGTTGTGATAACCGAGCACGTGCCCGTCCACGACGCCATGAAGTTCATCCGATACTCTTCATACCGCAACGCCCACATAGTCGGCCCCAACTGCCCCGGAGTGATAACCCCCGAAGCCTCCAAGGTTGGCATAATGCCGGGCCACATCTTCAAGCGTGGCAGCGTCGGCATAGTTTCGAGAAGCGGGACGCTAACCTACGAGATAGCCTACGCCATAACATCCAGCGGTATGGGGCAGTCCACATGCGTAGGAATCGGAGGAGACCCCGTCGTCGGGCTTGACTTCATAGAGGTGCTGGAGATGTTCCGCAGAGACGCTGAGACCGAGAAGGTTGTGTTGATAGGGGAGATTGGCGGCGACTTGGAGGAGAGGGCCGCTGAATACATCAGGAAGACCGGGTATCCCAAGCCCGTCGTGGGCTACATAGCCGGCAGGACAGCTCCGCCTGAGAAGAGGATGGGCCATGCGGGGGCCATAATCTCTTTGGGGGCGGGCGACCCCGACAGCAAGGTGAGGGCCCTGAACGAGGCCGGGGTTTCAGTGGCGTCGACGCCCAACGAGGTTGTCAAGCTTCTGAAAGCGGTGTAGAGGTTGAACAGGCTTGCTTCGCTGGCTGAGGAGGTTGAGGAGATTTTCCGAAGAGAGCCGTCTCTTGTCAGGTCTAGTTTTCCGTCCCTTCTAGTGGTTGGAGACACCCACGGCGACGTCGAGTCCACTAAAAACGCTTTGAAGGCTGCTGATGAGCGGGGTGCGGCTGTTGTTTTTCTGGGCGACTACGTCGACAGAGGGCCCTACCAGATTGAGAACATCACGGCGGTGTTTGAGAGAAAGAAGGCCAGCCCTTCGACGTGCATTCTGCTGAGGGGCAACCATGAAACATTAGCCATGAACACGTACTACGGATTCCTCGACACAGTCGTGAGAAGACACGGCCTCAACACCTACAACGCTTTCCTGAAAGCATTCACCATGATGCCCTACGCCCTCCAACACAGGGATAAAGTGTTGTGTGTACACGGGGGCCTGCCTGAAGGCTTGGAGAACGTCAGCCAGCTCGAAAGCCTTCCACGCGGTCAGGAAGACCCCCAGGACCCGCTGGCGATGCAGCTGCTTTGGAACGACCCGAGGGAGGGGTTGAAGGGGTTCGCCGAAAGCGCAAGAGGAGGCGGAGCTCTCTACTTCGGCGAAGACGTCTTCACAGAGTTCATGAACAGAAACGGCCTGAGCCTCACGGTGCGCTCCCACGAACCCATGCCCGAGGGATACAGGTATTTCTTCAACCGGAGGCTGTTGACCGTCTTCTCATGCCGCTTCTACTCAGTTCCTCCGAAAGCCGCCCTACTTACGCACCGGGACGTCGAGATACTGAGCTTGGGGTGATGACATGCCTGTATACCTAGTTGACACAAGGGCGCTGGGCTTCGAGAAAACCGTCGCATGCTACTTGGTGAAGGGAAAGAAGACAGCGATAGTGGACACAGGGTACTCTTCGAGCGCAGAAACGGTCGTCCAAGCCATCAAGCAGCTGGGCGTCGACAGGCTTGACTACATCATTCCGACGCACGTCCACCTCGACCATGCGGGGGCTGCTTGGAAGCTGGCTGAGAAGTTCCCCGACGCCGTGGTTTTGGCGCATGAGAGGGCCGTCAAACACCTCGTAGACCCTTCAAGGCTGGTGGCGAGCGCTTTGGAGCTGTACGGTCCGGAGGTGATGAGGATGTTCGGCGAGGTCCGGGGCATAGAGGAGTCGAGAGTGCATAGGGTGGGGGACGGCGAGACGCTCAGCCTCGGAGACGTCGAGCTTGTCTTCATCTACACGCCGGGCCACGCACCCCACCAGATGTCCGTCCTCATCAGCGACGGCAGCCTAGCCACAGCCGACGCAGTCCCAGCCAAGTACCCCGACATCCCGCTAATCATCCCAACCACGCCTCCGCCGAGCTTCGACTACAGCCAGTACGTGCAGAGCCTGCGGAAACTGGGTAAAACAGACGCCAAAACATTCCTAACACCCCACTACGGCCCAACCCAAGCCGGAGAAGAATGGGTTGAGCGGCTTGTTGAAACGGTTGCGACATGGGTTGAGACGGCTAGAGATGTTCTGGAGGGCGGCGGCGGACTGCCACGAGTTGTCGAAGTCTTCGAAAGCAGGCTGGAGAACGAGTACGGAAGGCCTCTGCCGGTCTACGTCAGGAACATGCTGAAGATGTCTTCGCTGGGGCTGGTTGACTATTTAAAGAAAACAGCTGTCCGCTGAAACATCTATTTATAAGCCCGGCAACTCGCTAAACCATGACTTTAATCACGGTCGTCGGCTCGGGACGAGTCGGCACCTCAGCAGCACTCCAGATAGCCATGAGGGAGCTGGGCGACATAGTTTTGATAGACATCGTGCAGGGCCTTCCGCAGGGCGAGGCCCTAGACCTCAACCACGCCTGCGCAACACTCGACTTGGACGTCGACGTGAAAGGCTCCAACGACTACAGAGACATGGCTGGCTCCGACGTGGTTGTCGTCACGGCGGGCCTCGTCCGCAAGCCCGACATGACAAGGCTTGACCTGCTGTTCAAGAACTCCGAAATCATCTCGAGCGTAGCCAAGCAGGTGAAAGAACACGCCCCCAAGTCGAAGGTAATAGTTGTGACGAACCCGCTCGACGTCATGACGTACGTTGCATACAAGACGACGGGCTTTGAAAGCCGCAGAGTGATGGGCTTCAGCGGTCTGCTCGACATAGGCAGGTTCCGCCACATCATACGGAGCAGGCTGGGAGTCAGCTACAAGTCGATACGCAGCATGGTGTTGGGCGAGCACGGGGACAGCATGGTTCTCCTCCCCAGCCGCACCTACATAGGCGTTGAACCTCTCAGCAGGTTCATGGATGAAAAAACGATAGCGGAGAGCGTGGAGGCTACGAGGAAGGCGGGCGCCGAGGTTATCAAGCTGAAGGGCTGGTCTGCTCACCATGCTCCGGGAGCGGGGGCGGCGTTGATGGTTTCAGCCATCGTCAGAGACGAGAAAGCCGTGATACCGACCTCAGCTTATCTCGAGGGCCAGTACGGCGAGAGAGACATCTACGCTGTCGTCCCATGCGTGCTGGGAGCCGGCGGCGTCGAAAAAATAATAGAGCTGTCGCTGTCCGAGGAGGAGCTGAGGAAGTTCAAGGAGAGCGTCAAGGTGTTGAGGGAGGCTGTCGCCCAGCTCAAGCTCTAGCCAAGCCTTTTCCTCAGCCCGGCGCTCTTGGCCAGCAGGGTTCTGAAGGCTTCTTCGAAGCTCTGGTCTTCACGGAGCTCGATGCTCTGGAAAACTCCTGTGCGGCCCTTCTCACGCCTCCTCAGAAGCACTCTCATCCTGCTGGTGAGAACGTCGGGGCTAACGTTCAACAGCCTAACAGCCTCCGTGAAGTTCTCCCTCAAAGGCTTCTCCACATGGCCGTACTCCGTCGGGATGATTAGGTTTAGGGCCTTGTTGATTCCCGGCTTTCTGACGCCGTTCCTCAGCTCTTCGAGCGTAAGGCTTCCAGCCAGCATGTAGAAGCCCTCCTCGTCTCTGTTGAGCGGCACCATCGGGGCGGAGACCGTGTCCCTGTCGTTGAGGTAAAGGTAGGCTTTCGCAGCGTAGTATGGCGTGGCTTGAACCAGAACCCTTCTCTCGACTTTGTGCAGCAGGCTGACGGTGTATTCGAGGAGCTGGAGCGGGACGACACGTGGGATGAAGATGTCGAGGTCGCTGGACGGCTTCACATCGCCCCGGGCCACGCTTCCGTAAACAATTGAATGGAAGCCATGCTGCTCGAGATGCGTCATGACGGCGAGGGCCCTCGACCTCAACTCCCTCAAAAGCCTCCAACGAAGCTCTGAGTAAACAACATCACGCAAAGGCCTCCACAAACAAAGCATCCACCATCTTTTTTAACTTGCGAGGACAGGGTTTCTACGTGGCTATTCTAGACTACGACGTCCTCGCCGAAGGCTATGACGAGCTTTACGGTGATGAGCAGAGAAGCAAGTACCGGGCGGTGTTTGACAGAGTGCGGGTTGATGGTTGTTTATGGGTTTTGGACGTCGGCTGCGGAACGGGTCTCTTCCTAAGTTTTCTCAGGGAGCGTGGAGTTATGTGCGAGTATGTAGGCGTCGACGTCTCCACGGGCATGCTGGATAAAGCGTTGGCTAGGCTTGACTGTTGCTCTCACCTCGTCAGCGCCGACGCCCACCGCCTGCCTTTCCGGGACAAAGCCTTCACGCATCTCTACTGTTTCACAACCGTACACCATCTTGACATACAGCGTTTCGTCGAAGAAGCGGGAAGGGTTTGCAGCGGCGTTTTAGTCGTCTCACAGCATAAACGTTTAAGCCCAAGGCTGGAGGTTGGTTGCTGTGGCCCGCCAACATGCGTCGACGAATTCGTCGTCATCGACTACTCTAAGGTTCTTCGCCAAGCTTCAGCAGGCAGTAGCCCGGATAGCCTATCCGGCGGAGGACAGGCTCCATAAAGTTGAGAAGCTGTGTGGGTTGGATGTGGCGTACTCGGCTGACGGATGCGGGGCCGCTGCCGTTGTCTACGACTTGGTGAAGTCAGAGGTTGTTGAGGAGGTTGTGAAGACTTATCCTATGATTCCGGCGCCCTACGTTCCTGGGTTTCTGTTCCTGCGTGAGGGCCCTCCGCTGCTAGACGTTGTTTCAAGCGTTAGGAACAGGTTTGACGTGTTGCTTGTCGACGGCCATGGAAGAGCTCATCCACGCAGATGCGGCTCCGCAACGATTCTAGGGTTCGTCGCAGGCCTTCCGTCTATAGGCGTTGCCAAATCCCTTCTCGTCGGCAGCCTCCAACCCTCAGAACGCTACGACCGAATCGTGCACGACGGGGAAGTCGTTGGCCTCCGGAGGGGCCCTGCGTACTACAGCCAAGGCTTCGGAGTTTCCTTCAACGACGTTGTGCGTGTCTCCGAGGTTTTCGGAGAAAGCTATCCCGAGGCTTTGAGGAGGGCTGACAGGCTTTCAAGAAAGGCCTTGAAGAAAGACGGCTAGGGCTTCGTCGTTGCCGAGTATTTCGGCGACTTCGTTGAACGGGATTGTAGGCTTGACTTTCCTAGTCCTTCCGTGGCGGCCGTAGCTGACGAGCTCGCAGGCGATTACCCCGAGCATGTCAAGCTCAGAAACCAAGGTGCTGACCCTTCTGTCCGTCAAAGGCTCTAGGCCGATTGAGCCGCAGAACTCACGGTACATGCTGTAAACCGTTCCCGAAGTTGTGTCAAGGCCCTTCCTCGACGCCACGTAAATGGCTAGGAGGACGAGGCGGCTGTGGAGCGGGAGCGATGAGACAACCTCTTTGACACGGCCTCTCTCGATGAGTGTCTGAGCCTTCCTGACGTGATGCTCCCCAACCCTGTCGGCTCCCTCCCTCTCAGCAACCTCAGCCGAAACTCTGAGAAGGTCTATGGCCCTCCGAGCGTCTCCGTGCTCAGCTGCAGCCAGAGCCGCACACAGCCCTATGACCTCCTCTCCGACGCTGCCGGGCCTGAGAGCCTGCTCAACCCGCTCAAGAAGAATGTCGGCGATCTCCGTAGCCGTGTAAGGTGGGAAGACTATCTCCTCCTCGCTCAAGCTGCTTAAAACCCTCGGGTCAAGCTGCTCCTTGAACATCAAGTCGTTCGAGATTCCGACAAGCGACATCCATCCAGGGCCCATGCTCGAGCGTGTAAGCTCGTAGAGAAGGTCGTCTCCAAAATCCTTAACCAGAACGTCGACCTCGTCTAGGCAAACCACGAAAGAGTTGCCTAGGCTTGAGGAAGCGGACTGAAACCTTCTGAACAGCTCGCTTTTGGAAAGGCCTGTGAAAGGCACGGAAACACCTGCAGCTGCGCACAGGTCTGCCAAAACCCTGTACTCTGTTCCGGCAAGCCGGCAGTTGACGTAGACAAACCTTGCGTTCAAATTTCTTTCGGCAACCTCTGTGGACAGGCGGTTGACGACGTACCTGCAGACAGCTGTTTTACCTGTGCCTGTTTTTCCGTAGAGGAAGAGGTTGGAGGGCTTAACACCTCTGAGTACTGTGGCCAAAACGTTTCCAACTTCACGTATGTGGTTGACCCTGTGGGGGAGGGAGTCTGGAACGTAGTCGCTGCGTAGAAGGTCGTGTTTGATGATTATCGGGCTTGTTCGCTTGCTGTATCTTTCTAGGATGTCTTGCAGAGGGTCGGGCACACCCCTTTGTTTCAGGTATACATGAGTTGTTTCCTTATTTCCTGCCATGTTAGTTGTTTGAACCATCGTTATTTCCCGTTAGGTATTGACGGTTAAGCTATTAAGACAGTTAGACACATTTTTCTAAACTTCTTTATCAAAAATTTTTAAAAAGAACACAACTAAGGCGCTGTTAATGTTGAGAAATGATTCCAAGGGAAACGAAGGGGTGAGGGTTCTTCAAAGCCATAGGAATCAACACCCCGTCCTTTTCACACAAGTCAACGGAAGTTGTTTAGGTATGAAGAAGAAACCTGACACGCCGGTGTTGAGGTTTAAAACAGTTTTCGCATCCTTGTTCACCTGTCGACCGGCTAGCCAACCCCTTCGTTTCCTGTGGAAACCGCAAAACATGGCTTTCAAGGCTGGAGGTTTTTGGGAAAGCTGTGGATGCTGTGAAAGCTGGCTGGCCATGCTTGATGAGGGTTTTACAGACCCGACAGATGAATGAACCATGCTTGAACATGGTAGAATAACCTTGTTTCTTTCCGTTTTGCTCATTTAGTGATGCGCCGGAAAGGCCAAAGAACCCTTCACAGCCTTCACAGTAGTGTTCAAAAGCTTTCCAAGTAATATTTGGGAATTTTTGCTGTATGTTTAGAGGTGATATGTTTGGGGTTATTTTTTCTTAAGCGTCTCTGCCAGTCGGCGGCTTTCGTGAAACAGCTTCACCAAGCTTGCTAGGGCTTCGGAGAGGATGCGTATTTCGTCGGGGTCGGCTGATTTCTGGAGCAGCGAAGTCAGGAGGTCGATCTTCGAAGAGAGTGCGTTCTCCAGCTTGGACAGGACTAGCGGTGTCGAGGCGGCTAAAACCTCCGTCTCCTCATGCACTCTGACTACGGGTTTGTCGCAGCGGATGCATCGCAGCTCGTTGTCCACTTCAAACAGAGGACTGTTGCAGACGGGGCAGATCTCCGCCAGCATTTTAGCGCCTGAGCGTAGTGCGTCGGACATACGTCTTACGTAGTCTTCGGAGGCCATCGGATAAACAGGTCAACGCATGCTAATATGTTTACGGAAGGGGTATGGGGCGGGGCCCTGCCGGAGGCATCTCCCTCTTATGCCTGCTGCGGTCATATCTCTGCAGCAGCTCTTCAACAAGCCTTCTGTCAACACCCATCTCGACAACCTGCTCGATTTTCATGGCTTTGTCGAACAAGGCGTACAGCAGGGGGTCGAGCAAGTCGTAGTCGGCTGGAAGCTCGTCGACCGCTCTGTGGCCGGGGTAGAGCTGCGGGCTGCTGGGCTTGAAGGCTATGTTTTCAGGGATTCCGAGATGTTTGGAGAGGTGGCGGAGCTGTGTCTTGTAGATTCCCACAACCGGCAGGAAGTCTACGCCTGCGTCGCCGTACTTGGTGTAGTAGCCGAGCAGAAGCTCGCTTCTGTCTCCGGTTCCAGCCACCAGAAGGTTGTGCATGTTGGCGTGGAAGTAAAGTATGCTCATGCGTACACGGGCCCGGAGGTTGGCCAGAGCCATTCTGGCTGAAGCGTCTGAAGTGTCGACTCCCAGCTGCTTTGCAAAGCTGTCTACGACGGGTTTTATCGGCGCCTTAACAGTCCTAACTCCGAGTGTTTCCGCAAGGTTTTCAGCGTCCTCAACGTCTTGGGCTGGCGTGAACTCGGCTGGCATGATGACCCCTAGAACCCTCTCAGCCTTGAGGGCCCTCGTGCAGAGGGCTGCCACGGCTGAAGAGTCAACTCCTCCGCTCAACCCGACGACGACGCCCGAAGCTCCAGCAGACCATACAACCGACTTGATGAACTTCTCCACCTCCTCAGCCGTCCTGCCGTAATCAAGCCGCAGCATCTCGTCCGTTAGGTTTTTCAGGCTTGGCACGTCTGAACACCGTCTTGGCTGGTTTAATAGCTAGCTTATATACATCGGAAGCTGATGTTTTTCCCATGGAGAAGCCTTTCGGAATTGTTTTGCTGGTTGGGTTGCTTTTAGCTCCTGCAGTCGCTCAAGGCGACGGCTTTTCCTCAATCATCGACGGCGGACGGATTAAGATAAGCCTGTCCTACCCGGCTGAGGTGAAGCTCGGCACATGCTTCTCCCTTCAGTTTCAAGCAACCTTCCTCAGCTCTGTCGCTGTTGAGAGGATGCGTCTGACTGTGCAGTATGTCAGCGAGGCGGGAACAGTCACCATCCTCAGCGACACGATCGTCGGCTCTATAACTTCTTTCCCATCGGGAACAATAATCTCGAAAACCTACTCCGTCTGCGTTCCAGCAGCTGTTAGGAGAGACCCGCTTGTGGTTGCCGTGTTCTACGCCAACTACAGCCGTGGCGCTATGTTCGAACCCTTAACCCACAACTGGATGCTCGCTGTAGTCAGAGACAGAACCTACCAAGAGGTTTTGAACCAGCTGGCTGACGCTGAAAACCGTTTAGCGTCGCTGCGCCGCACAGTCGAGGAGCTGCAGAGCCAAGTTAACACGCTTAGGACGCAGCTTGAGCAGGCGTTGAGGGAGTCTACACGGCTTTCGACGAGCCTTGAGGAGGCGAGAAGAGAGTACGGGCGGCTTGAGGCAAGATATCAAACGCTTTCTAACGAGTACAAGGCCTTGAACGACAGATACACCAACACGCTGGGCGAGCTGAGGGCCCTTCAGGCGCTGTACGAGTCTCTGCAGAGGGAGAACAGAGCGCTGTCGGAGAACTACCGCAGCCTGCTCAGCGACTACCGCAACCTTACACGTGAGTTCACGGCCCTTCAAGCCTCCTACTCACAGCTGCAGACACTCTACGAAAACCTGTCGAACAGGCATGACGCCGCACGCCAGCAGATAGGTGTTCTTCAGTCTCAGCTAGACGAAACAAAGGCCTCTCTGCAAGACTTGAGGCTGCAGTATGTTTCGCTCAGCGGGGAGAACGCTCTTCACAGAAACCTTGCCTACGTGCAGGCGTTCATTCTGGTCGGAGTCGCCGCATGGCTGGCGTCTCTGGCGGTGTCAAGAAGGCTGCGGAAAAGCCGCGTCAACATGCACGCCCTGCCTCCTCCTCCGCCACCGCCGCCCGAACCTGAGAAACGCATTTAGTACCTTGGCATGTCGGGGTCGATTCTCTCAGCCCATGCGTCTATTCCGCCCGCTAGGTTCTTCACCCGTCTAAACCCGAGGTCCCGCAGCAGCTTGACAGCCATGCCGCTTCTAACCCCTGTGTGGCAGTAGGCTACGATGTCGTCGGTCAGGCTGAGCTCGTTCACCCGCTCCGGCAGCTTCGACAGAGGAATCAGCACGGCGTTTTCAAGCCTGCAGATCTCGTACTCAACCTCTTCCCTCACATCTAGGAGGAAGATTTTTTCACCGTTTTCAAGCCTTCTGTGCAGCTCCTCGGGCGTGATGTGCATGCTTGTGTCTGTCTGGGTTGGTGAGACGCCGCAGAAAGCCTCGTAGTCTATCAGCTCTCTGACGGTTGGGTTGGGGCCGCAGACCTTGCAGTTGGGGTCTTTCCTGAGCTTGAGCTCCGTGAAAGACATGTGTAACCCGTCGAAAAGCAGAAGCCTGCCTATCAACGGGCTGCCTATGCCGACGATCAGCTTGATGGTTTCCATGGCTTGAAGAGCCCCCACAACGCCCGGCAGCACTCCCAAAACACCGCCCTCGGCGCAGCTTGGGACAAGGCCCGGCGGAGGAGGCTCGGGGTAGAGGCAGCGGTAGCAGGGGCCCTTGTTTGCGTAGAAGATGGAAACCTGTCCGTCGAACCTGAAGATGCTGCCGTAGACGTTGGGCTTCCCCAGCAGAACGCATGCGTCGTTGACAAGGTATCTTGTGGGAAAGTTGTCCGTTCCGTCGACAATCACGTCGTAGTCCTTCATTATGTCCAAAGCGTTCTCCGAAGTAAGCCTAGTCTCGTAGGTCTCGACCTCGATGTGCGGGTTCATCGCCGTAAGCCTCTCTTTAGCCACCTCGAGCTTAGGCCTTTTAACGTCCTTGGTCGTGTAGATGATCTGCCGCTGAAGGTTGCTCTCGTCAACGACGTCAAAGTCCACGAGGCCTATGTGTCCCACGCCTGCCGCCGCTAGGTACAGAGATATCGGCGAGCCTAGGCCTCCTGCTCCGACGACCAGCACTTTGGAAGCCTTGAGCTTCTTCTGCCCAGCCATCCCCACCTCGGGTATGATTAGGTGGCGGCCGTACCGCTTAATCTCCTGATAGCTGAGCGGAAGGTCCTTAACCGTTAGCGTGGTCAACCTCGTTCTCAACGGTATAACGGTGTTATTTAACGTATTGTTCGCCACATCGGCTTGAGACAGGAGCTGAAGAAGACATTATATATCCGCTGCGGAACCTGTTTTCACAAGCCATGGAGTCCCAGCATGAAGAGCATGAGGGAAGCATCTGGCCCGCTGTAATCGGCATGGCCGTTCTTGTTTTGGTGGCCGGCGTCATCCTCATTCTGAGAGGCATCAACCTGATTCTCGGGCTTGGGCTGGTGCTGGTGTTCGTCGCCACGCTGGCCGTCTTCGTAAGCAGAGAAGTGAAGGCATGGCCTCACGTAATCGAATCGTTCTTCGCTAGACTCAAGGGGACAGCCATCCCGTCGGAGCCCGAGAGAGTTTCAGGCGTTGGGATGCCTACAGCCATGTTTCTGTTCACGGAGGTCGCCCTGTTCGGAGCAGGGTTCGGAAGCTACTTCCTGATAAGATCCTCATTCCCTGTATGGCCTCCGCCGGACGCCCCACACCTAGACGACTTCATCCCCCGCCTCCAAACATTCATGCTGCTCTTCAGCAGCCTAGCCATAGAGTACGCCACATACTCCGTCAAGCGAGATAGACTGGGCGCTGTTTTAGGAGGCGTCGTCGCCACGGCTTTGTTCGGCACAGGCTTCCTAGTCCTCAAGCTCGGCGTCGAATGGCCGCATCTAATCTTCGACCTCGGCTTCACACCCGACACGGGAGTGTATGCTTCGATGTTCTACATCTTGTTGGGAGCGCACGGAGCCCACGTCTTCGGAGGAGTCGTTGCGTTGGGCGTGGTGGCTTGGAGAGCCAAGCTACGGCAGTTCAGCTCCCACAGCTACGGCCTACTCGAGAGCGTCAGCATCTACTGGCACTTCGTCCACCTCGTCTGGCTTCTGCTTTTCGCCTTCATATACGAAGGTGCTCTCCTTTGGACGCACAGCCACTGAGGTGAAAACAGGTTGATGCGTTTGACATCAACTCATTTCGGCGTCTTCGTCATCTTCGCAGCCATCTACGCCGCTGGAACGCTTGCTTTGGGCAGGCTGCCTATAGGAGACGTTCAGATAAAGCCGGGTGAGATAGCTGTTCCTCTGGTTGCGTTGTTCGGCTTTTCCTCCGTGATAGGTGTTGTTTTCGGGATGTTCATAGCCAACATGGCTTCGCCTCTCGGGCCGCTTGACCTGACAACGCCTGCAGTCGCATTCTTCGCCCTACTCATCCTCCGTTTTCTCGCAAAACGCTCCATCCTACCTGGAGTCGCAGCCTACTACGTAATCGTGTCGGTCTGGGTCGGCTTCCTCACTTCAATAGCGACGGGACGGGGAGACGCCTTCACCACGGTTTTCATCAGCCAAGGCATCGCAATAGCCATAGGCACAGCCCTATACTTCGTCGTCAAATCACGCATGCCCAAACCAGTCCAACCACAGGCCGTTGAAACATAGAAGTTTAAAACCGGCGCATGGCAGGTCATGACGTGGAGGACGTCGTCTTCGAACTCTTCAAATCAACAGTAGCTTTGTTTGTCATCGTAGACCCAGTCGGTGTTCTTCCATTCGTCGCATCCATCACCAAAGAACTAGGAAAACAGCAGAGGATGCGAGTAATCAACCAATCGGTATTAGTTGGAACAACCCTACTACTGCTTTTCTCCGTCGGAGGCCATGGTATACTTTCCCTGCTGGGAATAGAGGTTGGTAGCTTCGCCGTGGCCGGCGGCCTGCTCCTCCTAGTTCTCGCTTTTCGGATTCTCGTACAGGGCGGCGAAGGATGGCAGGCTCGTTCATCCAGCCTAGGCGTCTTCCCCCTCGCCTTCCCTCTCCTCGCAGGACCCGGAGCGATAACAACCGTGATATTCTCAATAAACTCTCTCGGCGTACCATACTCCCTAATTCCCGTGGTGGTTGTGATGGCTTCCACTTGGCTGGTTCTACGAAGCATCGACTGGCTGCTTGCGGTCATAGGGGAAGGAGGCGCCGACGCCGTCGCTAGAATCATGTCCGTGTTCATCGCCGCCATAGGAGTACAGTATGTCGTGACGGGGCTGGCCAACATAATTACAGATTGAGACAACCGGCCAACAACAAAGCAGCGCATTTCACGAGCTGCAGGATGTATTCATAGAGGCTGCTTGAAGCGGGGTTAGACCGATTCGGTGTGTAGGGTTTGAAGCAGTTAATTGCCGTTGCGTGTTTTTTGTACGATGAGTTTACGTCTTGACCAGCACGGCGAATGCTTCGCCGCCGCCGTAGGCGAGGGCCTCTGTTTTGAATCCTTGGGTGTTAAGTAGTTTTTCCAGCTCTTCTTTTCTGAGGCCCTGTTTTCTGAGAAAGCCTTTGACTTTTACGGCGATGAGAAACTTTCCGCCGTCTTTGAGGAGTCGGCGGGCTTCTGTCATGAAGGCCCGTTTATTCACAGCTCTCTCCAAACTATGCAGCGAAACGACGGCGTCGAAGCTTGATG
>JANWZU010000133.1 GCA_025054795.1 Candidatus Caldarchaeum sp. | reverse complement strand
CGCAATCTATCCGAGACCTAAACTAACCACAAAGCTAATCGCGGTTGATGGAAAAGATTTTTTGGTTGTAGAGGTAGAGCCTGTATCGAAGGTTCACAGATTCGGCGACGACGTGTTTGTTAGGATTAGTTCAAGTGTTCGCAAGGCTGCTCCTGAGGAAATAGCCTTACTCTTCGCTGAAAAAGGTGCAGTAAGGTTTGACGAGGTGGTGCGCAAGGACCTCGGCATTCACGTTTTGGACGAAGAACTAGTAAAGAAATACATCTATTCGGCTGTTGAAAGAGGAAGGCTGCCGTCTAAAGCTGCAACATGGTCTTTGAAAGAAGCTCTCAACAATCTGAAGATCGGCGTCGATGAAAATCCCACAAACGCCGGCATCTTAATGTTTTCAGAAAACCCAACTAAATACATATCTAACTCTGATATCCGAATAGTTATACAATCCGCAACAGGCTCTGTCTTAGATGACAAAAGATTTACAGAACCTTTGTGGATACTTGTATTCTCCATTATGACTTATCTGTCTGAAAAAGTTGTTTCTGTTGGTTGGGAAAGTAAAGATGTTGCGCGAACTGATAAGCCTGCCTATCCTCTGGAGGCTTTGCGTGAAGCTGTGGTCAACGCAGTCACGCATAGAAACTACTTGTCTGAAGGGAGTGTGGTGGTTAAAGTGTTGCCGAACATGATCACGATAAATAACCCGGGTGGTTTTCCTTTGGGGGTGACGCCGGAGAAGCCGAAGTCTAAGCCGCGAAACCCTGTGTTAGCCGACCTGATGTACCGAGTTGGATTAGTTGAAGAGCTTGGAACAGGAATCGTTCGCATGCGTGAAGCATGCAGTCGTGCTGGGATAATTTTCAGAGTTGATGAATGGCAAGCTGACGCTACCACGGTAGTTTTTTCCAGGACCTCAAACCAGCTAGAAGCCGAGATAATACAGCTGTTGAGTTTGAAGGGCCCGCTATCAACCAAGGAGCTCTCAAAGTTGTTGGGTGTTAGCAGGCCAACGGTCGTAAAGGCGTTGAACAACCTTTTGAAAACTATTCCGATTGAGGTTAGAGGACAGACTAGGAGTAGGAGGTACAGCCTTCCTGCAGTTGCGTAAGCGTTTATATGCATTCGGCGTGGTTGTTGGATGGGTTTGAACGCTGAGCTGGAGGAGTACCGGGCTGGTCTTCTGCGTGAGGTTGAGAGAGTTTATAGGGTTGCGTCGGAGTTTAGGGCTAGGACGAACAGCCCTCTGCCGTTTGTCGAGGCTGTTTTCGCCGACAGGATGGAGGAGAGGGTTGAGCTTCTCGTAGGCCCCAAGAACGTAGCTGAGAAGATAAGGCGGTACAAGGGGAGGCTTGCGGGCATCGAGCTGGCGTTCAAGCTCTGCGAGGAGATAGTTTACACGAGCATGGGCCAAGCGTCGGAAGAGGAGGTGATCAAGCAGGCTGTCTGCACAGCCCTCGCCGTTCTGACACCGCCGTGCATCACAGCAGCCCCTTCCGAGGGAATATCACACGTGAGGATTAAGCAGAACGACGACGGCAGCAAGTATTTGGCTGTTTACTTCGCAGGCCCGATAAGAGCTGCAGGAGGAACAGAGCTGGCTACTGTGGTAGTTCTAGCCGACTACGTGAGAAGGCTTTACGGGCTTGACAGGTTCAAGGCGAGGGATGAGGAGGTGAAGAGGTTTGTGGAGGAGCTGCGGACCTATGTTAGGAGGGTTAGCAGGTTTCAGTACAGCGTTCCCGACAGGCTGATAGCCTACGCCTACAAGATGACGCCTGTCGAGATAAGCGGCGTCGCAACCGACAACGTCCTCACCCCGTCCTACCGAGACCTCGAAAGGATAGAGACAAACTACCTGCGTGGCGGTGCGTTGAGAGTTGTGAACGACGGAATCGTCGGCCGTGCCAAGAAGGTGCTGAAGGTCGTGAGGTCGATGGGCATGTCGGGATGGGACTGGATTGAGGAGCTGGCCGAAGCTCAGCTCAACGTGGGAGAAGAGGAAGAGGAGCATGAGCTGGAGGTCATCGGCGGACGACCCGTGATATCTCTGGCAGAAACGTTCGGCGGCTTCAGAATAAGATACGGAAGGGCTTTCACGACTGGGATGGCTGCGTACGGACTGCATCCGCTTACGATGAAGGTTCTCAAAGGGTACATAGTGGCCGGAACACAGTTGAAGGCCGACTTTCCCGGCAAGGGCGGAGTTGTTGCGCCCGTCGACGTGCTTGAGCCTCCTGTCGTGAAGACTGTTGACGGAAGCGTCGTCCGAGTTGGTTCGGAGGATGTCTTCAGGCAAGTGGCCGACCGTTTGGATCAGGTTCTGTTTCTAGGAGACATACTAGTGTCTGTGGGGGACTGTGTGGAGAACAACGTCGAGCTGAGGCCTCCGGGATACTGCGAGGAGTGGTGGGGCAACGACCTCGCAGCCGCCGTGCTGGACGCCGGGCTGAAGCAGGTTTCTGACAGAACTGGAATAACAGTTAACCGTTTAGCAGGGTTTCTGGAGAACCCGCTGCTGGTGATTCCAACGGCTGAAGAGGCGTTCAAACTGAGCCGTGCGGCAAACATACCGTTGCATCCACGGTACCTGCATTTCTGGACGAACATCAAGCCCCACAGCCTTCAGAAACTACGTGAATGGCTGGCCCAACCTCTGCGTGAGACAGAAACAGAGACCCATCTGAAAAAAGACCCCGAGGTCAAGAAGATACTCGAGGCTGTGCTAGTCGAGCACAGAGTCCATGGAGACGGCAGCATCTCTCTCAACAAAACAGACCTCTACGTGCTTACCAACCTGCTAAAGCCTGAACAGAATTTCGTGCTGGAAGACGAAAAAGACACGCTGGAAGCTCTGCGTAAAATCTCAGGAATAGTTGTGAAAGACAAGAGAGGCTCGAGCCTGACTGCTAGGATGGGCCGGCCGGAGAAGGCAGGCCCACGACGCATGAAGCCAGCTGTCCATTTTCTATTCCCTCTGGGGCTTGCTGGAGGTCAGATGCGAGACGTGATGAACGTCTTCTCCGAGGGAGGTGTCGTTGCTGTTGAGCTTGTGGTCAGAAGATGCCGTGAGTGCGGAGCCTTGGGGTGGAAGGAGAGATGTGAGGCATGCCGAGCTCCTGCAGACGTTTACGGCGTATGCGCAAAATGCAAGAACGTCTACCAAGCATCCGTGGTAGAGGTTTGCGGTAAATGCGGAGGACGGGTAAAGTACACAGCTGTCCAGAGGGTTGACGTGCGGAAGGAGCTTTCTGAAGCTCTTCAGAAAATCGGAGAGCCTCCGCCTCAGCGGATCAGCGGGGTTAAAGGCCTTACAAGCTTGACGAAGACTCCGGAGAACTTTCTGAAAGGGGTTTTGAGAGCCAAGCACGGCCTCAGCGTTTACAAGGACGGCACCGTCCGCTTCGACGCAACCAACGCCCCGATGACGCATTTCACACCGTCCATGATAGGAACTAGCGTGGAGAAGCTGAGAAGCCTCGGCTACACCCACGACGTCCACGGCAACCACCTAACCTCAGCCAACCAAATATGCGAGCTCAAGCTCCAAGACCTAGTAATATCGAGGAAAGCAGCAGCCTACCTCCTCAAAGCCTCGAAATACGTCGACGAACTGCTTCACTACTCAGCCGGCATGGACAGGCTTTACAACCTGAACAGCGTCGAAGACCTTGTCGGACAGCTGGTCGTAGGGCTTTCGCCTCACACGTACGTTGCGGTGGTGGGTAGGGTGATAGGGTTTGTGGACGCCGAGGTTAACTTCGCCCATCCTGTTTTCCACGCAGCTAAACGCCGGGACTGCGACGGAGACGAAGACAGCTTGATGCTGCTGGCCGATGTACTTATGAACTTCTCACGCCTCTTCATCCCCGACCGGATCGGCGGCAAGATGGACACGCCTCTGCTGATAACACGCATAGTCTATCCGGAGGAAGTCGACGAACAGGCCCACAACGTAGACGTATGGAGTAGGATTCCAGCCGAGTTCTACAGGCTCTCATCTGAGAGGAGGAAGATAGCCGAGGCCCGTCCGTTGGTCAGAACGGTTGGAGACGACCTTGAGGCAGGCACGGAGGCTGTTGGAACATCCTTCACCCATGTGCAGTCGATGCTGACGGTTCCGGGTATTGCGTCGGCTTACAAGACGCTTGAGACGATGATGGAGAAAATCACGGTTCAGCTTGAGCTGATGGACAGGCTTGCCGGAGTTAAGGACGCAGCTGTAGTCGACAGCATCGTGTCGTCCCACATCCTGCCCGACATAATCGGCAACGTCAAAGCCTTTATGGTGCAGAGCTTCCGCTGCAAGAAATGCAACAAAAAATACAGACGCCTCCCGCTGACGGGAAAGTGTCCATACTGTCAGCTTGACCTCAGCCTAACCGTCTTCAGAGGCGGGGTTGAGAAGTACATCGAGCTGGCTGAGCAGATGGCTGAGAAGAGACTGCGGAGCGCGTACCTCAAGGAGAACACTCTGGCCGCTGTCGAGACTGTGCTGGACCTTTTCAAGTCTTCGAGGAGGAGGTCTAGCGAGCCTAAGCAGACGAGCTTGGAGTCGTTTCTGACGGAGTCGTCATGATAAGCCCGAAAGCATATCTGCGTAGTTTGAAGAACGTTAGGAAAGGGCTTGAGACGAGGACGAAGATAGTTGATGCGCTGGGGCGTAAGCAGCTGCCGGTCGGAGAGATAAGCAGGCTGACGGGTGTTTCAGCTAGGCGTGTAAGGTATCATCTGCGGAACATGCAGCACGACGGCGTCGTGGTTAGAAAGAGGGTTGGAAAACGGTTTTACTGGATGATGACGGGCGCTGGCCAAGCTTCGCTCGACGAAGCCCTAGCCTAGACGGGAGCCAGAAACCTCAGAACAGTGACTATGACTATGAGTGCGGCCGACGCCCCTATCACGATTTCAGGCCTAACCTTGATGCCTTTAGACTCTTCTTCGAAGAACCTCAGCAGGCCGGCGCCGCTGGCCGGCATGGGCGCCTCCTTCCTCTTCTTAGCGCTCATGTCCAGAATTCATCTTTCGTGTGGTGAATATATGTGTTGCTATCGGCTTGGGAGAGGCTGGGCGTCGAACCCTCTCCTCCTCAAGGCTCTGGCGAAGTAGTCGCTGAATCCGTGGAAGACGTATGTTTTTTCAGGCTCCGTCTCTTCCACATACTGCATCAGGCCGTTGTAGTCTGCGTGGCTGCTTAGGGGGAAGGCTGCATCCCCTCCGCCGTACCTGTGGTGGAGGGCCCATCCCGAAACAAAAGCCCATCTAACCCTTCTATGCGTAAGCATCCTCCTGACTTGGCTGTCCACGTAGACGCATCCTCCCGAAGCGAGAAGCCTAAGAGCGTCGCTCTCAACGCTTGGCAGGTAGTCAAGCTTTTGACCGAACTCCACGTAAGTCTCAGACGCCCTTGAGACGTAGGGCCCGACGACTACCGGAATGGTTGTGTAGGCGTTGAACAGCTTTATCAGCTCCTGAGACTTCCCTATCGAGTATGCTTTGAAAGCCGGTATCACGCCGTCGGACAAGCACTCCAGAGCCCACTTGACTATCCTCGCATAGGTTTGGTGGCGTGGTGGGAAGACGTAGCTGGGATGTCCGTAAGTCGACTCGATTATCAGTATGTCGGTTTTCCTCGATTCAGCCGGTTTGGTTGTCAAGGTTTCGACGGTGTTTATGTCTCCTGTGTAGGTTAGGCTGCAGCCGTCTCCCTGCAAGTTGAAGGCAGCTGAGCCGAGTACGTGGCCTGAGTTGAACGACTTGACTTTCAAGCCGTCTCCAATCCTGACCGTCTGCCTGTACTTGATGGTCTTCGCCTTTCCACTCATGCTCCACACAGCCTTCATCAACTTAGCTGTCGCTGGTGTTGCGAAGATTCTGCCGGTGTGGGCTACGTGGTCGGAGTGGGCGTGGGATATCAGCCGCACCTGCCCGTGGGCTGGGCCGTCGGCTGAGTCGAACAGAATGGTTGCGCCACCATGTCTTATCCTCACGCCGCCGCTGAAAGCTACGTCGAGCAACCTGTCATCAACCTCTACACGTGTATATAGTTGTTTTCAGGCTTCTGGGAATAGAGTTAAATTAGGTTCTCTAGCCGAGTGTTCCGATGGCTAACACCTCAGCCGGAGCGATAGCCGACAGATACAGGCTAATCATGGGCTTTCACGGAGATAACCGAATGCTTCTAGCCCTGCTAACTGCTTTCGCTCTGGCTTTCACGTTCTTCATCCTGTTGACGTCTGGCGACTTGATTCTCGGGTTGACTTCTTTCGCAGCCGTGGTGGCTTCGACTCTGCTTCTCAACAACCTCGTCGGCAGAACCTTAGGGAGACGCTGCCTCAACTACACAGCAAGAAGGCTCAACTCTCTTTCAGTTGTTGAGATGTTCATAGTTCTGGCTGCTCTGCCCGTCTCCTACCTAGCCAACCTGATAAGCCCGGGCACTGCGAAATACGTGGCAGCCCCTTTCATCACGACTGCGGTTTTCATAGGCTACTCGGTCAGAAGAGCGATAGGCTACCGAGTCAACCCGATTATGGCTGCGCTGCTCTCAGCTCCTCCAGCGCTCGCAGCTCTGACGCCTCTTCAAGTTTTCACAGGAAGCTTGCTCAAAGCACTGCAGACTGCCCTTACATCACAAGTAATCGGCATAGCCTTCATGGAGGCCTCCCGCTACCTGATAGACATCCGAGGACGGATAAAGAGCATGAAGCCCTTCACTCTTCTGCAGGCTTTCCTAGCCAGCCTTTTGTCAGGTGCTTCTGAGGAGCTTGAGCGGATGGTTTCGAAGCTCGGCAGGCTTGAGGACGTCAGGTGTGAGTTGTTCGCTGTCAAAAGGGAAGGCTATCCTCCTCTTGCTGTCGTTGTGTCGGAGGTTCATCCCGGGCCTTTCCGCACAGTCGGCTCAAGCATGTTTCCCAGCCTAGTTCAGCAGAAGCTTGCTGCGAAAGGGTTTGAATCTGTTGTTTTGAAGGGCCTTTCAAGCCATGAAAAGAACATCGCCAGCTACGAGGTCTCCGAGAAGATCGCTGAAAGCATCGCAGCCGAGGCCGAGGAGTTAGCCAAGTCATCCGCCTTCACCCCCTCCATAGGCTTCCCAATCCGACAGACCATGAACGGAGTCAGCTCACTCAGCTGGACGATGGCCGGCAGAAAGGTAAGCGTCCTAACACTTCATCCGCATCCGATGGAGGACCTGCCTCCAGAGGTGGTTCCACGGGGAGCGGACGATAGGATGGTTGTCGTCGACGCTCACAACAGCTTCAGCGATGGCTTCGAGGCCTTGAACGATGAGATGGTTGAGAAGGCTAGGGAGCTTCTGCGCCATCTTGACTCAGGCGGGACGGAGGACGGCGGGGTGTATGTTGGGTTTGCGAGGATTGTGCCTCCGCACATAGGGCTGGCTGATGGTATGGGTGCGGGAGGCTTGTCATGCATGGTGTTCATGGAAGGTGAGAGAAAAACATCGGTTGTTGTCGCCGACTCGAACAACGCAGAGCCGTGGGTGCGGAACGCTGTGCAGGAAGTGGGCAGGGGACATGGATGCAGCGATGCGGAGCTCTGCACAACCGACACACACATGGTTAACGCCGTTGTGCTGGGAGGCCGTGGATACAGGCCGCTCGGCGAAGCGGTTGACCGATCGACTCTAACAGCCCTGCTAGACGAGATTCACAGAAGAGCTGTCAAAACCTTGGCCAAAGCCTCGGCAGCGTCGAAAACCCTCGTCTTCAAAAACGTGCCCGTGTTCTCTGACTTCCTAGAAACCGTCGAGGGCAGCGTTGCTTTCGGCGTGAAAGCCTACAGGCTTGCAGGAGTGCTGGCGTTCGCTGCGACCGTGTTGACCACGCTGGTCGCTTGAGGGTGTCGGCACCTACCCGATTAGACCGGCGTCCATCAGCTTGACGGCCAGCTGTTCAATAGAGTCTTTAATCTCAGCTGGTTCACGGCTGATCTGGGTTGCTATTTCGGCTATGACGTCTCCAACGGTCCTGTCTTCGAAAAGGTTCCACACCGCTACAACAGCCTCGTTGACTCTGTAGGCGTCGCCGTTCTCGTTCACTAGGAGAAGGTCTCCCTCAGGAGTCTGGCTGACCCAGCCCTTCTTGGTCAGCCGCTTTTCTTCAACCATTTAGTTCATGTAGCGCCTTCCCGCTTCGATATAAGCATTCACCTTACAACCAGCCTAGCCCTCATGCCCAGCTCGTAGTGGCTTACGGGCGCCGGATAAGCCACCGTGCACAAAACACTATAAACACCAGACTGCCTGAAAAGCACCTCTACGCTCGTCTTGTTTCCGGGATACATCACGGGGGTCAAGTCCCGCTTCTCCTCGCTCAGGTATGCGTTGTGCGGGTAGGCTCCGTCGTTGACGAAAACAATCAAAGTCTTAACGTTTCTCCTGACATGAACCTCGTCGGGCAGGTAATAGTACTCTCTCATGTAAACGGTTATGGTTGTCTCAACGCCTTCTGAAGGCTCGTAAATCGTCGAGTAAACCAAGTATGAGGATGCAGCCGCTAGAAACGCAGCCACAACCAGCAGTCTGAACCAGTTCAACGTAAATCTATCACGGCGGGTGGTTAATTTAAGAGATGCGTCTGATGTTTAACTTTGGAAACACTTATAAACATAAGCTAAAAGACTCTTAGAAGATGCGTCCTCTCGTTTTCCTGCTAGTTATCTTAGCGTTATCCGTGAGCACAGCAGCCTCACAGCAGACGTCAGGCGAATGGGTTTCAGCAGGCGCCGGCCCCCTAAACACGAAATACAGCCAAGTCCAAGCAATCTCCAGCGGCAGCGTCGAAAGGCTTTACCAAGACTGGTTCCTGCCGGTGCCTCCGTCGAGAACAGGGGGAATGCACGGAGTGACCCACCCCTTACTGATAAAGTATGGAGTTGGATACGCCGTGACGAACAGCTACCTCGTCTTGTCCTTCGACATGAGAGGTGGCAAAATTTTCTGGACAATTGAGCTGCAGCAGCCTCCCCTGCTCAACCCGAGCGTTTCAACGGAAAGGCTGGGCCACCTGTATCAAGTTCTTCTGGCTAAGCGTGGAAGCGACGAGCTGCTGGTAGTTGGGACACACTGGCAGAGAGTCTACATGCTCGACTCGTTCACCGGCAAGCTGGTTCACTCCCTCGACATAATCACACCCAACGAATCTGTGGAGGGGAACGCTGGAAGGTACGGCGGCATGCCCCTCAACTTTGCCTACGACAGTAGGAGAAACATACTAGTCGTCGGCTCAACCTCACCCGACTCAGACGCAGCTGGCAGAGGGTTTATCGAAGCCTACTCCCTAGGCCGGGAAGGCTTGCGGAAGCTTTGGCGCACGTTTCTCATGCCCCCTCAGACAAACAGCGACCCCGACTGGTCCATCAACTTGATTAAAAACACGCGGTATGCGTGGATGATGGACGGGGACAAGGCTGTAGACCTCAAAACCGTCGACGTAAGCCTTCTCCGCAGCGACTGGATGACCGCAGCAGGCTCACCTCCCAAGGCAGGGGTGATGGCTAGCTGGATGAGCGGCTGGGCAGTCGACGAGGAGAGGGGGGTTGTGTTCATCGGTGTGTCCAGCCCTCTGCCCTCTCTGAACGCAGATGGTAGAACAGGCCCCAACATCCCGTCTTCTTCTGTTCTGGCTGTCAAGGTTGACACAGGGGAGGTTCTATGGCTGTTTCAAGCTATTCCTCATGATGTCTGGGGATACGGCTGCAACGGCGGAGTGTCGCTGGTTGGAAACACGGTTCTGGCTTTATGCGGCAACGGAAGGGTTTACGCTCTTGACAGAGAGACAGGAAGGCTGGCTTGGATGTTCACACCTGCGGGACTACGGCCACCCTCGTTCAGCCTGTTCGACAAAAACCAGATGCAAACACCGTACATGGGCTACGGCGTCGTAAAAGCCGGCGAAACCATCACAACCACACCGCCTCCCTACGCTTTGCTCAGCTACGCCGTAAACCCCAACACCGGAAGAGTATACTACGCATTCCCGCTCCACAGCGAAACATACGAGATAAAGCCGCCGCTAAAACCCAAATCATTCCACAGCTTCTCCAAACAGTCAGACCTCGTTCTTTACTCAATCGACGTCTCGACAGGCCGTGTCGTGTGGGAGAGGAAGCTGGAGAAGGTCGGCAGCTCATACGTCTCAGCCTCCTCCGACATCCTACTCGTCCAAACATCTTCATCCGGGTTTTACGTGTTCTCAGAAAAAGACGGCAGCCCGCTCTACAGCAAACAGGCCATCGGCACTTCGATGATACATCCATCAGTCGGCGTCGACGTTGAGGGCTCACCCCGCATAGTGATATCGATGAGCTCTGTCGACGAACCGGGCTACATAGCCTCCTTCGGATTCATACCACCATCTAGCGACCAAGCTGGAACTGTTTCGGTTGTCACGGAGCATGTGACGATAACACGAACATCAACTTTGCAGCTTGATTTTGGCCAAATCTCGGGAGGCGGTTTTCTGCTAATGGCCTTGGTTGCCGTGATAGCTGCATCAGCCTTCATAGCCCTGTTCTACAGGTCGAAGGGACCTAGAATATCTCGGACCGGATGAACAGGTTTACGCACAGGATAAGCAGCACACCGACCCAAATCAGCTGAGCGCTTAAGATGAACAGAGGCGCTGCCTCGCCTATCAGCTGTCTTAGTATAAGCCCTATGCTTCCCAGCTCCGTGAAACCAACGTTCCTCGTGCCGTAGACACCGAGAAGCCGAGCGGCCTCTATAGGGTTGAGGGCTGCTAAGACCAGCACAATCGGCGCCGAGCCAGCTATGCTGACCAGTATGCTTAGGGAGCCTATATCGCTCAATACGGTGAAAAGGAACCAGAAGAATATGCCGACCATCATCGCTGTGATTTTTCTTTTGGAGACGATTGAGATGAGCAGCCCCAGCAGGAGCATTATAGTGTTGAGCAGGGTTGCTGCACCTATCAGCGGAAGAATCGCAGTCATCTGATGAATATTAACTCCGTAGGATAGGAAGGCTGCGATCATGTAGCCGCCGACTACGACGAGTGTGGTGGACAGAAACAGGCCCGCCAGCTTGCTGATTAGGTAGCTCAGCCTCGATATTGGGTTTGAAAGCATGTATTCGAGCAGGCCGTTTTCCTTCTCGTCGACTATCGAGGTGGCTGCTAGGGGTAGTGATAGAAGCGGCAGGAAGGGGAAGGACAGAGCCATGAGTCCTGTTAGGTAGGCCTCCAAGTAGTCTGGAGGAAGATATCTCGCTGAAATCAGCACAAGCATAGGAACGTTTATGGCTAGCATGAAGAAGACCACTGTGTACACCATCACCCACCTAGCCCTCAACCCCTCAAGAAACGTGTGAACCGTCAAGGCCAGAGTAGCTGACACAGCCACGTCATCTCACCTCCTTATCAACTCGTAGTAGTGTTTCTCAAGGCTAACAGCCTCCGACACTATGTCATCCGGCTCGAACCCGCTGGCGATAACCGTGGATATGACTTTAGCCTTGTCCTTTGAATCACACTCAACTATCAACCATTCATCCATTTTCTGAACGTGATAAACATGCCCCTCCTTTCTGAGGTTTTCCTCAAGCTCTACGCCAGCCGCCTCGTTGTTGTTGATCTTGATGTAAAGCTTGTTTCTAACTCTCAGCCTGCTGAGAACTTCATCAACTTCTCCGAAAGCCACAACGTTTCCTCTGTTGAGTATGAGCACACGGTCAACGACGCTGCCCATCCCCACGATGTGGGATGACATTATGATGGATTTACCCTGTCTCTTTATCAGCTCAAGCTGGCCGAGAAGCGAGAGCTGGCCCTCTATGTCTATGCTGCTGAGCGGCTCGTCTAGAAGAAGCACGTCAGGCTCCGCCAGCATAGTCAACCCGAGCATCAGCTTCTGCTTCATCCCCTGCGAAAGGCTTCCCACAAGGTCTTTCCGTCTCTCCCAGAAGCCAAGCCTCTCCAGAACCTCACGGCACCGCTGTTCGTCGTCAACGCCTTTCACACGAGCGATAAGCTTGACTTCGTCTAATATTCTCAGCTTGTCGTGGAGAATCGTTTTCTGGGGTACGTAGCCCAACTTAGACCTTGCCACAGCTCCAGCGGTTTTCACGTCAACGCCGTCGACGGCTATCTTTCCGTCGAAGTCGAGCAGGCCGAGGCAGCATTTTAAGAGGGTTGTTTTCCCCGCCCCGTTGGGGCCTAAGACCGCTAGGATCTCGCCTTTCCTTGCGTCGAAACTAACGTTGCTTAACGCTCTGTATTTGCCGTAGTTTTTCGAAACATCCTCCGCAGTTAAAACTCCTGACACTAGCTTATCGTTGGTGTTTGGATGTTTATATGCTTTTAGAACCACTCAACGTTAAGGCCTTACCGCTTGAACAGAGGAATTCCTTATTTAGTGGCTCGCATTAAGTTGGGCAAGAGATGTTTGTTAGGGTTATGCTGGCTTTTCTGCTGCTTTCCTCGCTGTTTGTGCCAGCGAGCTATGTGGCTCATGCTCAGGAGAGGTTTGAATGGCGTTATCCAGCCTACGACTTGAGAAACACAAACTTCAGCCCTCAAACCGCTATAAACAAAGGGAATGTTGAGAGGCTTGCAATCGCATGGCTTTATCAGGTTCCTGAGAACCCGTACAGAATTCCAGCTCTCGCTCCTCTGCAGGGGATTGAGACGACTCCTCTGGTTGTCAACGGAATAGTCTACTTCGCAACCCCCTACAACAGGCTGGTTGCGCTCAGGTCTGACACAGGCCATGTGGTCTGGTCCTACCAAGTAAACATGACGGAATTCACAGCCAAGCCCTACTGGGCTTACGTAGCCAACCAGAAGAGCATATGGTACCACAACGGCGCAATATACATGATGGCGTCCGACTGCTCTGTTCATGTGCTCGACGCCGCTAACGGCAGACGTTTACGCCTCGTTCCCGGAGAAACAATATGCAACATTCCGGGAAACACAGGCTTCTACTGGGGTGAGCAGGCTCCAGTCGTTTACCGGGACCTCGTTATTGTCAGGGCTTCGACTGCTTCGTTTGGTGGAAGAGGGTTCATAGCGGCTTACAGCTTGGACGACTTCCGGCTTGTATGGCGGTGGTTCACGGTTCCTCCTGCGGGCGGGGACCCTGACTGGGATTTCAAATATGTTGTTGAGACAGCCGGCGGGCTGAGGACGGGAACGGCCAGAGGCAACATAAACCCCTACCGTGGAGACTGGGGCTCGAACAACCTGATAGGCGGAGGCGCTCTCTGGGGTTTGATTGCGTTGGACGAGGCTGAAGGCGTGATATACGCTTCGGTTGGACAGCCTTCACCGGTTTACGACGCAGCCAAGAGGCCGGGGCCGAACCTCTACACCATGTCTATAGTGGCGTTGAACGCTTTGACTGGAGAACTTCTATGGTACTACCAGACTATTCCACACTCGCTGGTTGCTGTTGAGCCCGGATGGAGCGTCATCCTCGCAGACGTTGAGGTTGCTGGGGCGGTGAGGAAGGTGGTCATAGCGGCTGCGAAATCCGACTACATCTACGTGCTAGACGCCAGGACAGGGCAGCCTGTCTACCAGCCCGTCAAAATAGGCGGCCGGGAGATGAACATCAACAACGTCAACGCAGGCAACAACGCCGACCTGACCCTTTCAACAGACGTCTTGGTGGGCAAAACCTACTGTCCAGGTGCTCAGGGAGGTGTGGAGGCTCCGCCGGCCTATTCTAACGGAATACTGTACGTCGCCACCCAGAGAGCATGCCACAGGGTTTCAAAGGGCCCTGTCTTCTACAAGAACGAGATAATAGAGGGCTACATAAGTCAGGTTGACCCTGCGATTCAGCAGAACTCCACTCTGTACGCAGTCGACGTCAGAACCGGTAGGGTTTTGTGGAAGTTTGAGATGCCCAACAGGTACCAAGCCGCCTCCGTAGTAGTGAGCGGAGGCGTTGTCTACGCCGTCGACCGTGCAGGAATACTGTACATGCTTGACGCTGATAGCGGAAGGCTTCTGAGAAGGCTCAGCCTAGGAGGCCTAGGGGCGTCGGGTGTCAGCATAGCTACAGACATTCAAGGAGAGCCCATCCTACTTGTTCCTACAGGAGGCGGAGAGTTCGGCGGAACATACACACCCGGCGTGGTTGCAGCCTTCAAGCTTACGCAGGCCCCGCAGACGCAAGCAGGCGAGCTGAGCTTAACCGAGTTGATTGTTTTAGTGGCTGTTGTTGCGGCGGCCTTTTTAGGGTTCGTTCTGCTGAGTAGGAGAGGGAGGAGACATTCTGCAGAAAAGGGCGGACCTAAGACGATGGCTGGCGGCGTCGGCGATTAACGCAGGCACGCTTCCGCCGCCCCTAGACACAGGCCTAGTAGCCATAATACTCCCCGTGGTGAGCAGCGACCTAAGAGCCCACATATCTATAGCCAGCTGGGTTCCGATAGTCTACCTCATAATCATAACAGCCTTGATGCCTCTGCTGGGCCAGTATTCCGACAGAAGAAGCAGGAAAAACATGTTCATACTGGGGCTCCTCACATTCGCCGTAGGAGCCTACCTTTCCGGCTCCTCGTTCACCATATACGAGCTCCTCATCTACCGAGCACTACAGGGTGTAGGAGCAGCTCTAGTGCTGGCCAACAGCCGTGCTCTAATCTCCGACGTCTTCGAGGAAAAGGGAGGAGGGCTGGCCATGGGGGTTCATGTGGCTGTGATATACTTCGCTCTTTTGATGGGGCCTTTGCTGGGCGGAGTAATGCTGACGCTAACAAGCCTCATAGGCTGGCGGGATGTTTTTCTGCTCAACGTTCCGCTGTGTTTGGCCTCTGCGCTGCTTGTTTACATCGCTCTGCCCAGAGGCGCAACGACCCGTGGAAACATCGTCGAGAAGACAGACTGGCTGGGCGGCGTGCTGCTGCTTGCGGGTTTGTTCAGCCTGCTGGGCGGGGTGACGTTGTGGCCTGTCCACAAGGGAGTGGTCGAGGTTTTGGTTGAAGAGATACGGATAACGTTTCTGGGGCTTTACTTCAGACCTTTCTTCTACGTAAGCTTCCCGGCGTGGATGATGGTCGCAGCAGGGCTTGCCTGCATCGCTCTCTTCTTTCTGAGGGAGCGGAGGAAAAACAAATCACAAATCATACCGCTGAACCTTCTCTCAACAAACTTGAGGCTGAGGTCGGCTTCGCTGGCCATACTCCTGCTCTACACCGCCCATCACGGCGTCTGGATTGTCGTCAGCTTCTACCTGACTGCTGTGGTGGGGCTTGACCCTATCACGGCAGGATTCATACTGGGTGTTCTGCCTCTGACCGTGTTAGCCGTCTCTCCTGTGGGAGGGTTTCTCTCTGACAGATATGGACACTCGGAGGTTTCTACGCTGGGGTTGTTCATCGCAGCACTCTCGCTTTTCTCCCTATCCCTAATCTCGCCGCAGACCACGCTGCTCTACACGGCTATCTCGTTAGCGATGCTCGGCGTCGGCATAGGCTTGTTCGCAGCGCCCAACACAAACTCTGCGCTTGCATCCGTGGCTTCCGAGGTTAGGGCCCAAGTCAACGGGCTGATGGGGTTCATGCGGCACCTAGGCCAGTCGCTGAGCATCGCAATATCCGCAGCGATCCTAGACTACAGCATAGGCTACGAGAAGTTCTTAGAAGGCGGCGTCATCGAACTATCTGCCTTCACAAGAGGGGTTGGGATGAACTTCCTGCTGGGTGGGATGATAGCTGCTGCAGCAGCCGTGATAGTTGTTCTGCACGAAACAGCGTTTAGGAAAAGAACCTAGGCTGACCCACGTCTCATCCGTCTGAAAACAACATACCCGCCTGCTAAAACTAAGCCGAAAACGACGCCCAACACAGCTGATTCTAAGATGGGCAGCCGCTGCGAAACCCGGAGTTCTGCAGCCTGTACTGTGGAGGGGTTCGGCCTGGTTGGAATGACCGGGACTCCGAGATGGTCTTCGACGTTCTCCTCTGCTTCGAGAGTGATGTAGACAGAGACCTTGCCTCCTGCCGAGAGCCTTGAGTAGTCAGGCTTGAGCGTCAACGAATAGGGGCCCCATCGGTAGCCTGGGTAGATGAAGTCAACTTTGTAGGGTTCTGCTCTGTTGTTGATGGTTGTCCTAGCCACCGTCCGCCCGTCCTCCGACAGCAGTGTGAAAGTTAGAGACAGGTATCCTGCGAAGTGCTTGAGCGGTGGAAGCTCGTCGAGATACAGGGTGAAAACAACCTTCAAATCATCGCCCATCAAAAGCTCCGAAGGCATATCCAGCAGCACACGATACCGGCTGGAGCCGAACCCGTCTTCCAGAGTAATCCTAAGCTCCGTCGCAGCGGACAACGGTGTCAGAGAAGCTAGAACAACAGCCGTTAACAAGCTAGTAAACAAGAGGGCCGAGAGACGTGATTTCATTCTTCAAATCCCTCAAAACCTGACGGGGTTCGCCGCCAGCCCACCCTGCTCTCAGATACCTGCCCATCGTGAAGAACAGCTGGTTGGCCCGTGGTAGAGAAGGGATGAAAGCCACGAGCTTTCC
>JANWZU010000129.1 GCA_025054795.1 Candidatus Caldarchaeum sp. | reverse complement strand
AAGCCTGTTTATAAACCGGTATCACTTATTTAGGCTTAACCGAGGCATCGTAATATAGCCTCTGACGGTATTGTGGACGGTGGAGGCTCATGTTCAGCCTAGACACTTTGATAAGCTTGCTCATTCTCGCCGTATTGTCTTACGAGACTTGGCTGACTCATAAGATCTACAGAAGCGAGAACGGAAAGAAGACTAGGCGATGATGCAGCGCTGGCCGTCGAACTGTATTCTGTTGAAGAAGCTGATTATCCATCCTCTATCAACCTCCTCTTCGCCTTCTCTTTTCTGAAAGCCTATGAAGCCGTAGGTCTTCGACTCGACCACCAGCTCGTAGGCAATGAACTCCTCCTCGAGAACGAACCGGTTGCCCTCAATCCGCCCAACACCCACCAGCCAGCCCGGCCTGACCTCCCCATACCTCTTCCAGTAGTTGAGTCAAGCAACCCTTCTCCTAGAGTTGGCCAAGTCAACAGCCTCGTCGGGCATGTGTGTGCTGTCAAAGACGTAGGTGGGCATGACCAAAAACTGTTATCTAAAGCGATTTTTAAGGTAATAACCAAGCTATTCATATTAGAATTAAATGCGTTTCGACGTCGTGGTTGTTGGCGGAGGCTCGACAGGGGCCTCGATAGCCTACCACCTAGTCAAGCAAGGGGCGGGCAAAGTTGCGTTGGTTGAGAAGGATTATGTTGGCTGGGGGCAGACAGGCCGGTCAACAGCGGTCGTCAGACTCCACTACAGCACACCCGAAGTAGCCTCCATGGCCTTAGCCAGCTGGCGTGTCCTGAAGAACATGGAAAAAGAAGTAGGAGGGCCGTCTGGCTTCACAGCCTGTGGGTTCCTGCTGCTGGCCGGTGAGGAAGAGCTTCAAGGCCTTGAGAGGAACGTGGCGATGCTGAAAAAAGTGGGAGTTGAAACTAGAATCATAGCAGCAGACGAGGTTAGGGAGGTTGAGCCGAGAATAGATACTACTGGTCTGGCCGCAGCGGCCTACGAGCCTGAATCCGGATACGCCGACCCTGTGGCGACTGCGCAGACCTACGCTAGGGCTGCGGCGGCTGATGGCTGTGTTTTGATGGAGGCGTGTGAGGTTGTGTCCGTTAGGATGGAGGGGCGTCGGATTGAGCGGCTGATAACCTCCCGAGGGGAGTTCGAAGCTGACCTTGTTGTTAACGCAACAGGAGTGTGGTGCAACACGTTCCTCGAAAAAGTCGGTGAAGAGCTTCCGGTCAAGGTTATGAAGGAGGAGATAGTTGTGTGGAGCAGGCCCG
Source organism: Candidatus Caldarchaeum sp. (assembly GCA_025054795.1). GTDB lineage: Archaea > Thermoproteota > Nitrososphaeria_A > Caldarchaeales > Caldarchaeaceae > Caldarchaeum. The sequence continues at coordinate 1,058 of JANWZU010000129.1, read as the reverse complement.
AGACGTTTAGGGGACAGCATCCCGTAGTGGGCGACCTTCCGAACAACTATTACATGAGACCTTTCGGCGAAACCCAAACCTACATGGGAAGCATAAACCCTGACATGAATAGGCAGGAAAAGCATCCAACAGCATTCAACCTAAACGAAAAAGTGGGGTTGGACACGGCGTCGATGTACGGCGAGGCTGTTTCTAAGAGGTTTCCAGCCATGGCTGAGGCTCGGATAGCAGGAGGATGGGTTGGGCTGTACGACGTGACACCCGACTGGCACCCCATCGTAGATTTCTCAGCTCAAGTGGAGAACCTGTTCAACGTGGTGGGCCTGAGCGGCCACGGCTTCAAGCTATGCCCAGCGCTTGGCATGCTTACAGCAGACATTCTGCTCAAGCGTAGAAAGCCACTCATCAACCCAGATTTCTTCAGCAGGGAACGGTTCGAAAGACGAAGGCTCATCGGAATGTCCTACAAGTATGGCGTGATATCCTGAGCATCCTTTTAAAGAACCTCCCACACACCTAAAACCAGCCCTGGTAGCTCAGCCTGGTGGAGCGACCGCTTGGTAAGCGGTAGAACCCTCTTATACAAAGACAGGGTGCCGAGGTCCGGGGTTCAAAGCCCCGCCAGGGCTAGCGGCTCACCGTTCCCTTGGCTTAGATGCTCTGACAACCCATGGAACCCACATGTGCTCCAAGGCTCTGGCTTTGTGTATTGAGTTTAGGATTGCTAGGGAAGGTAGGAGGCTGAAGACCATGTGGATTATGTTGAAAAGTGCTGTGAAGAAGAGGACAAACAGAAGACCTTGGAAGTCGGATGAAAGGCTGAATCCTAGGAAAGCTGAGAGAGTCATAGTTGCGAAGCTCAGAAACTCGGGGAACATCACCGCCAGCACCACGTAGTTTGCAGCAGTCAGGATGACTACCCTCACAACAGTTCCCACGACGGAGCCAAAGCCGACCATGGTCTTCATTCCCCTGCTGGCCACTAGCCTCGAGCCGGCCCAGAAACCCATGATGGAGGAGAAAACGGCGAGAAACTTCAGCGTAGGACCCACCGGTGT
>JANWZU010000098.1 GCA_025054795.1 Candidatus Caldarchaeum sp. | reverse complement strand
CGCCCGGCTGCTGCTAAACATTTTTTAAAACAGGCTTCATGGATTGTTTAGTGAGGGTAGAGCTTCTGGGGCCTCTGCGCAGCGCAGTAGGAGTGAAAGAGATTACATTACGGGTCGAGGGGAGGAGAAGGCTTAGGGAGGTTATTGCGCTGCTAGACGAAAAAATCAGGAGGCATGTGGTGGATGAGTCTGGAGCTCCTCAGCCGGGAATCCTAGTTCTTGTGAACGGCGAAGACGTGCGCTATGTCTCGTGGCTTGACACGGAGGTCGATGATGACGACACTCTTACCTTAATACCTTCTATACACGGTGGATTGCATGCGGGTTGTTAAATACGGCCGTTTCTACTGCGTAGCCGGTGTTGTGAAGCTTGAGAAAATCAGCTCTTCACAACTGGTTGATAAAGTTCTAAAAACGCTTGATAACACACAGTTCATCAACCCTGAAGTGCCGTTCGACTGGGATGTCTTCGACGCAGCTCTGGTCAACGCTTTGCTTGTTTACGGAACTCCTAGGCAGAGGGCTAGAACGATTCCGAACGAGGTTTTGCTGAGGCTAGCTGCTACGACGCAGTTGGAGGAAGCAATCAGGAGGGTTGGGGTAAGGGAGGGGCTTGATGCAGCTGTGTTCCTCACCGTCAGCGACAGCATGAATGAGGCGTTGGATACTGCTTCCAAGATTGTTGAGCTTACTGGAAAGCTGACGGACTTGCCTAACAGAGCTGGAAAGACCGAGGATATGATTAGGTTTTACGGCTTGGATGAAAGACCGCTGGCGGCTGTGCAGGCCGAAAGCAGGGAGCAGGCCGTCAAGATGCTTGTAATCCAGAGGATGGCCTCGACAATCCTCTAACCCTCGAGCCTCTTCTTTATCTCCTCGATAGACCACGCCCCCTCCCTAACAACCCTCAACTCACCGCCAACAAGCTCCACAACAGTTGATGGCCTGCCGTAAAGAGTTCTTCCGCCGTCTATCGCTAAATCGGCCATCCGGATTATCTCAGGCTCAACAAGGTCCAGCGAAACCGCCGGAGGCTTTCCAGATATGTTGGCGCTCGTACCTACGAGCGGGAGGGCTGACTTCTGCATCAAGGAAAGAGCTATTGCGTTCGCAGGCATCCTGACGCCCACAGTAGGCATGCCAGCCGTCACCTCGAGAGGCAGCTCGGGGCGCTTCTCCATCACGACCGTCACGGGGCCTGGCCAGAGCCTCAAGCACGCTTCAACCTCTTCATCCTTGGGCTTGGCTACGGAGTAGACTTGGTCGAAATCAGACACTAGGACGGGCGACGGCTTATTCTCACGCCTTTTGATAACCATCACTCTTTCCACAGCCTTTGCGTCGAAAGGGTTGCAGCCTATACCGTAAACTGTGTCGGTCGGATAAACTACTACTCCGCCCCTAGCTACTACCTCAGCTGCCTCTTGGACTCTTCTAAAAACCGATGAGCTTCTCAAATTACTCTTTCACGACGACTGTTTTAGATAGGTGGTTCATGTGGCACGGCGGGCCGTCTTCGAACCATCTGTAGTAAGGATGTATGCATGGGCCTGAGGGACCTACGTGCATGCACTTCACCTTATCCCCCTTACTCATCCGTGTATAGGACTTGTGGCCGCAGTAGGGGCATGCTTCATCTCCTGCCATCAAGTAAACATGGCTCTCTTTTTCGTTTCCGCAGTGGACCCAGACCCCCAGCTCATGCCCCTTCGAACACCTAGCTATCTCCATCCTCAGCAGAATGTAGGGGACAGATTCCCCGCAGACTCTGCACGAAACCATGCCCCAGCCACTAAGCACGGCCGTAAACAGGAGTTAGCCATCGCCGGTAGTTAGGCTCCTGACCCCTGACCACTCTGAAGTACTTCTCGGTCAGCTGCTTCGTCACCGGCCCGGCGGAGCCGTCTCCCACAGTCCTTCCGTCAACCTCCAGAATCGGCAGAATCTCGACCGCTGTGCCTGTGAAGAACAGCTCGTCTGCCGTGTAAAGCTCCGTCCGTGTGATTGGCCTTTCAACAACCTTGTACCCCATGTCGGTAGCCAACGTTATCACGGCGTCCCGTGTGATTCCCTCAAGTATGGCTGAAGACGTGGAAGGCGTGTTGATTACTCCGTCCTTCACTAGGAAAATATTTTCCCCAGCCCCTTCGCTGACGAAACCAGACTGGTCGAGGAGGATGGCTTCGTCATACCCGGCTTTTCGTGCTTCTGTGGATGCGAGAATCGAGTTAAGATAGTTTGCAGACGACTTGGCTCTCGGCGGCATCGAGGTGTCTGGTAATCTCCTCCATGAAGAAACGCAGACACGTAAGCCCTGCTTTGTGAAAAACTTGTCGAACTGAAAGACGATTATGAAGGCGTGGACAGGAAGTTCCGAAGCGTTAAGCGACATGATGTTCTCCCCGGCGTATATGACAGGCCTAACGTAGATGTTTGAATTGTAGCCGTTCTCCCTGACCGTCCTTACCACAGCCTGCTGAAGCTGGTCTACGGTGTACGGGTTGTTGAGCATGATTATCCTAGCGGAATCCACCAGCCGTTTCAGATGTTCCCTCAGCCTGAACAGATATATCTCGTTGTTGTGGTAGTATCCTCTGCACCCTTCGAAGACAGCCGAACCGTAGTGTAGAGCGTTTACAGACACATGGACCTTAGCCTGCTCCCACGGAACAAGCTCCCCATCCATCCAAACAGCCTTCAATTCATCCAACAGCCTCCGAAGCCTATTTTTAACGTTTCTGATTAAATACCCATCAAAACATGCTCGAGAAAGTGAGCCTCCGGCAAAGCTCCCTCAAACATCACCTTGTCGTTGACAACTATCTTCGGAACAGCCATTACGTCGTACTTGTTGGCTAGGTGAGGGAACTCGATGGCCTCAACCATGTCGGCTGTTATTAGGTTGTTCTCCAGAGCCATTTGATGAGCGGTTCTAACGGCCCGTGGACAGTAGGGACAAGTAGGCGTCACGAAAACCTGTATGTGAACCGGGCTGTTGATTTTCCTCACCTTCTCAACCGTTGAAGGCGAAAGCCTAGACCTACCCCTGCTGACGTCATGCAAGTCCTCTAGAAGGGCTGCGAACTCATAGCCCGCAGGAAGACCAAAATATCTTATTCCATACTCCCGCTCCCCGTGGAGAAGCAAGGCCGGTATCTTGTCTACCCTCCATTTATCGGCTAGCTGCTTATCCTTCTCGAAGTCATACAATTCCATCTTTATCTTCCCATCAGCCAACTCCTCAAGCTCCGACGACAACTCCCTTAAATCTCTGCAGTACTGGCATTCAAACTCTTGTGTGAAAACCCTCAACACAACCTGCGAGGCTAGCCCGCTTAGTCTGCTTCGGACAGCCCTCCGGTCGTTTTCATTCAAGAATGGCATGTATCTGAAAACATCCCGGTCCTAGATATACTTACTGATGTGGGAAAAACTACTTAATCATCCAAATATCTTATGCAAGATAAATGAAGTCAAAAATCATAGTGGCGGCGGTTGCGGTTGTCGTTTTAGCGGGTCTCGGAGGATATCTGACCATAATCAGCCTATCTCCACAGCCTCAGCCGGCTACACAGCCCAGAACACCGACCACGGCCACCCCCACCCCGACGACCACGCCAACGGCAACTATAGTTACAACGCCGACCTCTAGGGGGTTGGTTGTTTTGACATTATATCTAAACGACTACGGCTACAACGCCTCCGTCGGAGGCCCGACAATAAGGGCTTACGTAGGCGACGTCATCCGATTAAGGCTTGTGGGAAACGGCTCGGGCCCCATCGTCCACGACTTCGTCCTAGACGAAAAAAGTCCGTCTCCTTACAGCGTCAAGTCGGAGAGGCTGCGTAGAGGGCAGGAGCAGGTTATCGAGTTCACAGCTCAGTTCGCCGGCGTCTACAAGTACTACTGCAGCGTCGCCCCCTTCGCCGGCCCCAGCCACAGGGACAGAGGCCAGGAGGGAACCATCGAGATTCTTCAGAGATGAAAGGGTTGAGGAACATCTACATCTCACTCGCCCTCTCGTTTTCTGTTTTCTTCAGCTTGGTTCTGCTGCTGACGGATGCAGAGCTCTGGACTGTTGCACCAAGCCATGCCTACGGGCTAATCGCATTCACAGCCGCTGACGTTGCTATGCTGCTGGCCTCTTTAGTCGGTTGGAGAAGAACCGCTGACATCGGTGTCTACTACGGTGTCGGAAAGCTCGTCGTTTTTCTAGGAGATATACTAACAGCCCCCGAATTCAGCTCGACGTACATCGAGTTCGCAGCCTACTTGTTCAGCCTGTGGGGCTACAACGGCTTGTTAGCCTCGCAGGCAGCGGTGGCCCTTACATCCTATCTGCAGAGAAGAAAAACAAGGTTAGCGCAGACGTCTTAAGCCCTTCCAGAAATTTCCTTGGAAAAAACACCCGTGCCGTCGTTGAGACTTAGTCCAACCTCGTTGAAACTGTCCCTGAGTGCTGAGAGGGTGGGTAAGATGTATCTAGAGCTGGCCGTGACGCACATGTGGCCTACTCTGATTATTTTACCGCTGAGCGAAGCGATTCCCGCACCTATCATTATTCTGTGTTTACGCAGCATCACTTGATTTATTTTTGCCGCATCTTTCCAGACGGTGCTAGGCAAAGCTATCGCCGTCACCGTGGGGGAGGCTACCTCTTCGGCTGGTAGGGTTTCCAAACCCATGGCCCTCACCGCTTTCCTGAAAGCTGCCGCAACCAAAACATGCCTTCTGTACCTCGCCTCAAGCCCTTCATCGAGCGCAGCCTGGGCAGCAGCTCTAAAGCACAGGACTGCGTGAGGGCTTATCGTCGTGGGGTAGGGATGGCCAATCCCCTTCCAAGCATCCATGTAGTGTCTCCAGACCCCAAGGTTCGTGAAGAAAGACCTAGGCTTAGTTTTCCTTCTTCTGAAAGCCTCCCAAGCTCTCTCGCTCAAAGCCACTGGAATAGTTCCAGGTATGCTTCCGAGACATTTGTTGGCGTAGCCCACACAGTAGTCCAAGCCCCAGCCGTCGAAATCAAGCTCGACACCGCCGTACGACGATATTGCGTCGAGCAGAAAAAGAGCATCCCTCTCTCTGGCTATTTTGGAGTATTCTTTAATCGGGTTTAGAACTCCAGTCGAGGTCTCGTTCTGCACAGCAAGGACGGCTTTCACCCCGGGGTTCCTCTTTAGAGCTTCCTCCAGTTTTTCAGGCGGGACGAAGCCTCCTTCGTCGGCGACCACCTTCAAAACCTCTGCCCCCGTCATCTCAGCGATCTCGGCGAGCCGTTGACCGAAGTATCCGTTGACCAAGGCTACAGCTTTATCGCCGGGCTCCAGCAGGCTTACCACACCTGTCTCGAGCCCTACGGTTCCCGGCGTCGGCATCATGAAAACCTCGGATTTGGTTTTGAAAATGGCTGCAGCGAGCCGGAGAGCGTCTTCGTAAACAGGAGTCCAGTCGGGTCCATAGTGTGCTACTATGGGTGTTGCGAGAACTTTCTGAACCTCTGGATGCAGCTCGGAGGGACCGGGTATCATCAAAATTGTTCTTTCGCCGTAGAAGTTTGTGTTGACCGCCATGTTAATTTGAAACTGAGGCTGGTTAAAAAGCTGTACTGCCGCCAGCCTAGACGTTTAGCTTCATGTTCACGACGTCGGCTAGCACGTGGTTCCGCACCTCAACTATAACCCTCCTGACTCCCTCACACCTGCCTGCCAAGGTTTTAGCAGCCTCGGCGTAAGTCAGCAGGTTGGGCGAGTGCGGGTCTCTGCAGACGTAGAGAATGTGAACCACTCCGTCTCCGAGGTCCTTCACCTCGAGCACAGCGTCGAGAAACAGCGCAGGAGCGCCTGAAACCGGGTCCCTTAGTTTCTTCAGCTTCTCTACAACCTTCTCAACGAGCTCCGTCATCCTACAGCAGATGCAGCCACCCCGAAATAAGGTTATAATCAACCGCGACTCAAACAAGCCGTGGCTAAGGGTATCGAAGAGGTAGTTGAGCAGCTTAAGCAGGTTGAGGACAGGCTGGACAAGCTGTATGAGGAGGCGACAGTTTACAGAAGGGAGTTGGTCGAGCTGGCTTCGAGGGAGGCTGAGAAGCTGAAGAACCGGCTTTTGGAGGAGGCCAGAGCAACGCAGGAGCGGCTTCTCTCCGAAGAGGTGAGGCGGTCGGAAGAAAAAGCAAGGGAGATTATCGCCAAAGGCGCCGCTGAAGCCAGTAGAATGAGGAAGAGAGCCGAGGAGCTTAGGAAGACATCTGAGGAAATGGTCATCAAATCTATACTATCAGGGAAAATAACGTTATAGACAAGCATAAATGAGTTTAACCACCTTGGTGAAGCTTGAGGGCGACCCTGTATACGCAGTAGCTAAAGCCTATGCGCTAAAGTCTCTTCTTCTACCATTCTCGGTGGTCGAAGAGCTTTCCGACTCGGCGTCTTTGAGCGAGTTCGTCGAAAGGCTTAGGACATCGCCTTACGGAGCAAACTTAGCTCAGCTGCCGAAACCCTACACAGCGCTGGACGTTGAAAAAGCCTTCTGGCGACATCTCGTCGCAGTTCACTACAGCTTGTCGCAGACAGCCACCAAGCCCCATCTGCTAAAGCAGTATTTGATGCGCTATGTGTACTTCAACATGAAGACCATCCTCAAGGCTAAGGCGTTGAACAGGCCTGTTGAAGAGATACTGAAAACGGTTGACCTCTATCCTGAAACGCTCCTAGCCATAAGGGACAGAGCTTTGAAGGCAGCTTCTGCTAAGACCCTGTCCGAGGCCCTTGCCGAACTGGTTAGGACTGAGCTGTCGTCTGCAGCGTCCTCAGCGGTTTCTGTCTGGGAGTCAAGGAGGGATTTTTCAGCGCTCGAAGCCGTGGTCGACAAGATGTATGTTGAGGGGTTGCTGCAGGCTTTCAAAAAGACTCCGAGAAGCTCTCGGAGATATATCAGGCCTTTCGTCTCGATGGACGTTGACGTTTATGCGTTGACAACGGCGCTCAGGGCGAGGGTCTGGAGGCTCACAACCCCTCAGACTAGGGAATTTCTACCTTCCCAGACTTTCGACGTTAAGACAAGCCATGTCGAGAGCCTTCTTGCGGCCGAGGACTTGAAAACAGCGTTAGATGAAGTTCCTAAACCAGAATACTTGGAGAGGGTAAGCCTTGAAGAAGACCCGCACAAAGCAGCCTCCCAGATTGAAGAGAACGCTAGAGCTGCGAGGATCAGGTACGCAGTAAAAAGCTTCTACAAAACACCTTACCAGCAGTCTGTGCTTATCTCGCTACTGGTTCTGAAGGAGGTTGAGGTTAGGAATCTGTCGACAATAGCTAAAAACATCGAGGAAGGCGTGTCAGACCCAGCTGTGATTTCAAGGCTCCTAGTGAAGACCGCCTAAGTCAACCTTTAATATTCTTAGGTTTTCCCATGCTTCATGCGTGCTCTTGGAGTTGACCCGGGAACTGGAAACTTTGACTTCCTCTGCATAGAGGATGACGTAGACAGGGTCGTGCTCGACGAAACCATTCCCTCTAAGGTAGTGGCCCATGAGACAGGCCGCATAGTTGAGCTGGTCAAAAGCGTGTCCCCGGAGGTTGTAGTAGGGCCCTCAGGCTACGGCCTTCCGCTTAAGCCAGTTGACGCACTCACCGATGAAGACTTGGCTTTGACAACTCTGGAGAAGAGGACAGATTCTGGGATACCTGTTTTGAGCGGTGTAAGGAGGCTGCTGCGTATGATGAGGGATGAGGGAATCAAGGCATACATGGTGCCCGGAGTTGTGCAGCTTCCCTCAGTACCGGTTCACAGGAAAATCAACAGAATCGACATGGGAACGGCTGACAAGACCTGCGTAGCGGCCTACGCTGTCTGGGACCAGGCCCGACGAAGCAAAATACGGTATGAAGAGACACGGCTCGTCTGCGTTGAGGCTGGCATGGGGTACAACGCCGCCTTGGCTGTTGAGAACGGAAAGATTGTTGACGGCTTGGGCGGCACCAACTTTCCGGGCCCGGGCTTTCTCTCCCACGGCTCGATGGACGGTGAGCTTGCCTATCTTCTAGGAGGTTTCAGTAAAAGAAAACTCTTCGAAGGCGGGGCCTCATTCACTCCAACTGGTTCTGAGGTTCAGCTGGATTACTTCGTTCAAAACCGCTACACAACGTTCGGGGAGGGCTGGAGATGCTTTGTGGAAGGTGTTGTGAAAGCTGTCGCAGCGTTGACGGCGTCGATGGATTCAAAGCCTCTTGAGGTGATTCTCACGGGCAGGCTGTCGCGGATACCGGAGCTGAGGCAAGACATGACTAGCTACATTCAGAGAAAGCTTGGGATGAAAAGCCGAAGGCCTGAGAATGTTTTCGCCAAGAACGCTAAGGATGTGGCCATGGGTGCTGCGATTTTAGCCAACGGCATAGCCGGTGGGAAATACTCCGATTTAGTGGAGTGCCTCGAGGTTCGGAAAAGCCACGGGACTGTCCTCGACTACGTCAGGATTCCGGGCTTCGACCCCGCACAAGTTGTTGGAATGTTAAGGAGCGACTAGTATTTCTGCACCTGTGTTCTTAGCCTTCGTCGCAAAAACCGTCCATCCGCCTCCCAGCTTTTCGCCGACTAACTTGGCTGCGTCCAAAGCGTCCCTGTAGCTGGCGAAGAAGCCGTAAACAGCCGGGCCCCAGGAGCTCTGACCCACACCCAGAGCGCCTCTCTCAGCCAAGGCCTCTAACGCCTCAGGGTCTCTGAACAAACCGCCTTGAACAGATGAAAAATGCCCGCCCACGTGTTTCTGAATTTCGGTCAAGGATTCGCCGAATTCGTGGGCGTCTTTCTCCGTCAAGGCTGGCAGGAGCTTGGCTATTAGTATGTGGGCTATGGCGGCGCATCTGTTTTCATCCATCCGTGGCAGCCGGCTGAACAGGTAGGTCTCCTGCTCGTCGGAAGGGCCTTGTTCACGTGTGTTGTAGGCGACGGTGAAAGCCCAATCCTCTGGAAAATCAATCCTTAAGGCTGATGAGGCCGTGCCTCCGCCAATTTTTTTGGGCATGTCAACCACGAAACCGCCTCGCTCGAAGACAGCGGTTCCAACCCCAGAGATTCCTCCTCTTCCCAGAGCCTCTGCCAGCTGCTTGACTGATAAGTCCAGTCCGTTGATTCTGCATACAGCAGTCGCAACGGAGAGGGACAGTTGTGTTCTGGAGCCTAGGCCAACATGGGCTGGGATTGACTCGACAACCTTCACTTTTCCAAACAGACGTCTGTTCAGCTTTTCCTCAAGCTTTGAAACAACCCTGCCGACGTAGGGTTTTTCCAAGCCTTCCACTTCGAGTGTGTCCGAGGTCTCAGCAACCACGTGTGTTGTCGGCTGAGATATCGCAACCCCTAAACCTCCGTAAACACGTCCGAAATGACCTCCAAGCTCCGTCAAGCCTAGATGCAGCCTTGCGGAAGCCTTCACCTCAACTATCAAGTCCCTTCAACCAGTTTACGGGATTCAGACATTATTCTCTTCATCATGGAAAGATGGGAGCTTTTTGAGGAGACACGATTGAGAAGGCCTTCGTAGTATTTTATCCGTTCGCACAAAGCTACAGCTTCATCGTGTTTCTCGGTTTTTGCGAAAGCCTTTATGCGGGTGTAGTGTATTAAGGACTCCATCAAGGCGTGCTCAGCCCTGCTGTAGGGTTTTGCTCTTTCAAGCTGTCCATAGATTAAAACCACCTTACACAGGGCCTCAGCCCTAGGACCGTCGTTCTGGATGAGTTCCGATAAAACAGCGTCAACCCATGCGTAGGCTTCAAGCAACCGAGGGGCGTTTACCTTCTCCGCCTCTTCATACGATAAAGGTTCTTCAAAAACAACCTTGAAAAAAACTGCGGGGTCGTGGCACAGGTTTACGACAAGGCTTTGGTGTCTGACTAGGTTTCTGTATGTATTCGTGTTGATGAATGGCTTGAGAATTATCGTGGAGCCATCATGAGTCATGCAGCCCATGGCGGCTGCGTGAGGTTCTTTGTTCTCGCAGTAGGTTGAAACAATCGTCTCGAACCAAACCCCTGCCTCAAACCCGGCTTCGAATAGGTTTTTCAAACTTCACCTATTACCCGCTTGATGTTCTCAAGGTTTCTTTTAAGCTCCAGCACGAAACCGCTCATCGTTCCGCCGTCCACGGCTCTGTGGTCTATTGTCGTAGCCAGCTGCATCACATCACCAACGACGACGGCTCCGTTTCTCACCACCGGTTTTTTCTCAATCCTGCCTACGCCGACAACCGCTATCTCAGGATAGTTTATGAGCGGTGTACCTGAAAGCGAGCCGAGGGCCCCGTAGTTTGATATGCTGATTGTCCCGCCCCTCACGTCTTCAAGCGAAAGCTTACCCTGACGTGCCTTCTCTGCAAGCTCCTCAACCTCAAGGGCGAGAGTCCACACATCCTTCGACTCGACGTTTTTGACGTTGGGCACCAGAAGACCCTCCGCCGTGTCAACGGCGAATCCTATGTTCACGCTCCTAGGCAAAACTATCTCGTTCCTCTCGTCGTCAATCCACCCGTTCATCACAGGATACTTCTTAACCGTCTCGACAATAGCCTTCATGATTAAAGGCATGTAAGTCATTTTCAGCTCTCTCCCCTTTGGATGGCTGCGAAGCTCGTCCCGAAGTTTAACAAGCTCCTCCGCATTCACCTCTTCGAAAACCGTTACCAAAGCCGTTCGAGACCTAGCTGTCACCAGCTTTTCAGCTATCATCCTCCTCAAACCCTTAATCGGTATCCTAGTTTCCTGCACCGCCGCCGCACGTCTGACATCCTCTTCTGTGATGCGTCCTCCGGGTCCCGTCCCAGCGACTTGAGATATGTCGACTCCGAGGTCTCTAGCTAGCTTCTTGACGGCGGGCGTGGCTGTCACGGAGGGTTTCTGGGAAGGCTGTTGGGGAGGAGGCGGTGATGCGGCGGAGGCTTTTTCAACCGTCCTCTCCTCAACATACTCATCCGACTGTATCTCGATGAAAGGCTCGCCGACCTTCAAAACCTGACCCGGCTTGGCTAGGATTCTCAAAACCCTACCTTTCACAGGAGAGGGAATCTCGATGTTAACCTTGACAGTCATTACCTCAACCAGCGATTGATACTTCTCAACATCATCTCCCTCACTTACAAGATACCTCACTATCTCACCTTCGGCTATGCCCTCACCTATGTCCGGGAGCTTAAGCACAACCATACCTAATCCTTGAAAATGTTTCGCTGTGAAATAATAAATTTTTACTCTCTCAGCCTTATGCTACGCAGCGCAACTACACCCGCCAGAGCAAGAGCCGTCGGATAGGCTAAAGCTGCTGAGTAGCTCAGGCGCTCCGCAAGAAAACCAGCTATGAAAGGAGCAGAAGTTGGACCGAGGAGGCCTGCGGCTGAAAACATTTTCCCCAAAACCTGCGGTGCTGCGTCGCCGTAGTTTTTCACCACATGGCTGTAGACAACGGGGAAGTACATCGCCGTGGAAGCTGCCTGTATAACCATGACAACTCCGTAAAAAAAGCTGTAGGGCGCCACCATGAGGTAGAGGCTAGAAACAAAGTTGAGCAAAGTAGCCGCTGAAGCCACCCTCATAAACCCGAACCTGTCGTGAAGATGTCCGCCCAGAGGCTGCCCAAACACTCCCACCACACGGCTCACACCAACCAGAGTGGCCACGAAAGACTTGTCCAGCCCGAAGGTGTCTACTAGGTGAAGGGGGACTATTGCTACAACCCCCAAGTTGCCCACAAGGTTCGAGGTAGACACAACTGTCAAGGATATGAGTTTTTTGTTCTTTTCCTCATCTGACTTGCCCTCGGGCATGTAGTGTCCTCTGTTGTAGTTAGTTGATAAAAGCAAGGCTGTACCCACGCAGACCGGCAGGAGGGCCCATAGGGCTAGAGGTGGATAGGCTAGTGCTGAGAACAGAAGCGCTAGGATTACTGGGCCTAATGTCTGGCCGGCTGGTGCAGCTGACTCATGTAGCCCTATGATTAAACCCTGTCTCGGGCCTTTGAAGAGAGTACCCAGCCATGGAATGGCAGAAGGAAGATGGAGAGACATAAGCAGGCCCATGGCGAAAACAGCTCCGTAGAGAAGATACACATTTTCCAAGAAGCTTGCCGCCGCAACCATGGAGCCGGCTCCGAGCGTAGCCATAACCACTCCGTTTCTGAAACCAATTTTTGCAGCTATCCTTCCTGCGAAAAAAGTGAAGACGTAGAAACCTAGGTTAACCAGCCCCGGTATGGCGGCGGCTTCAGACGTTGAGATGCTGAGACGTTGTCTCAGGAAAGGAGTTATGGCCGGTATCCCCACACGTGTGCCGTGGCTCCAAAACCATGAAAACCATGTGAGCAAAAGTACCGTCGAGGCAGTTCTCTTCACCTAAGCCACCCGAGGGCCTTAGGCAGGTCTTTGGGGTCTACGACTGGCAGACGACAGGTGTAGTTTTCGCAAACGTAGACAGACGGCCTGCCGTTGACGGGTATCTTGTCAGCGACTAACGCAGACAGCTGTGTCAACTTTTCTCTGTTCCAGTCTCCTACCACGACGACGGTTTTGAAGGGGTGGAAAGCTCTGTGAATAGGTGTGAGGAATTTATCAGCCTCGTCCTTCTCTCCGCATGCTATAACTATCTCTGTCCTAGGCTTCATGTAGGCTGCTAAAGCTTGAAGCATGAATATGTGCTCGGTGGGATGGTTGTTCAGCTTTTCTGAAAATGTCTTGAAAAGCGTAGACGCCTTCTCGACATACATCGCCTGTCCGGTCAGCTCGTAGAGACGTAGCAAAACCCAGGCAGCCATGGAGTTTCCGGAAGGGATCACACCGTCGTATGCCTCCTTTATCCGTGAAACACCGGCAACGTCTTCTACTGAGAAGAAAAACCCGCCTTTGTCGGCGTCCCAGAAAAGCTCATTCATCTTCTCAACAAGGCTTAGAGAAGCTTCTAGGTACTTTGTCTCAAAACATGTCTGGAAAAGGTCGGCTAAGCCGTTGGCTAGGAATGCGTAGTCCTCCAAAAAGCCTTCGACGCCAGCTCTGTTTCTGTAGAACCTGTGGAGTCTGCCATCTCTGTAGAGATTTTCAAGAACGAAGTCAGCGGCTTTCGTCGCAGCGTCCAGATAACGTTTTTCACGAAGAACTTGGTAAGCATGGCTGAAGGACGAAATCGCCAACCCGTTCCACGAAGCTATGATTTTGT
>JANWZU010000086.1 GCA_025054795.1 Candidatus Caldarchaeum sp. | reverse complement strand
TAACGATTACGCAGTAAGCGTGTTTTTATCAGATGTGAGAAATTACATGTTTTCAGCAGCCCTTTTTGCGTATCTCAAAGCTGTCTTCGACCCTGCCATTGCCGTTGCTTCGACGCTCCTAATGAGCATGACCCTTTTGATGGTTTTTATTATGGACAAGGTTGTCGGGCTTGAGAGGTCCGTCGGCCTTCGCTGAATGCCCTTGAGTTAGTCTGGGGAAAGATGGTTTAATAATCCTTTTAGAGAGACAGCATATTTCTGAAGTGGATGGACAGGTTTCTCATCATCTGGAGATCGTTTTGAAGGGCAGGAGAAGGTCTTACTTCGAGAAGGAGCTCGTGGACAACCTCATGTATGTTTTAGGAGGTGGTGTGAGGGTTGTAAGGGATGAGAACAGGATTGTGTTGGATAACGACTCGTTGTCCATGGTTGAGAGGATTAGGAAAGTGTAAGGCGTAAGCAGCGTGGGCCATGGGGTCAGATGCCGGCCAGACGTCGATCAGGTTGCCGTGGCTTCTATGAAGGTTCTGCAGCTTATCACGTGGACTGGAGGATGGTTGATGTGAAATGGGATGCGCTTGGTTGTGAAGTGGCTGTTGACGAAACTTTAGAAAGGCTTGAGTTGTTTGGCTGCACGGTTAAAGCAGGATTTTTCAAGCTCCAGACAGGTGAGATGGTTTTAGGGTGAGTAGCGGGGAATAACCTCTTCGGCGAAGAACTCTAAAACTTTATGGTCGAAGGTAAGAGGGGCTATGTTGAAGTGTGTTATCCCCGTGTTTGTGAAAGCTTCAAGCTTTTTGATTATCTCTTCTTTTCCCCCAACCAGTTGCTGTCTACGTGCATCCTCGAGAGACATGTTGAGCACGGCTGAAACCGTCCGCCGAGCATCCTCGGCGTCGCCGTCTGTTATGTGGACGTATTTGTGGGCCATGAAGCTGAATTTTTCCACGTCTCTCTTAACCAGAGTCTTGAGGATGTCTACGGCTTTCTTCACAGACTCGGGGGCCATGGTTATGGCGGCGTACCAGCCGTCCCCCAGCTCGGCAGCCCTTCTGAGTAGTTTTTCGAAGCGTTGAGGGTTTTCGGCTGACCTTCCTGCGGAGCCTATGATGAGTGGTGGATGGGGTTTCTGGACTGGTCTGGGGTCTACGGAGACGTTGCTGAAACGGTGGAACTCTCCTTCCCAGCTCACGTTGTTTTCAGTCCAGAGCTTTTTCAGAATCTCCACGCTCTCCACGAACCGCCTCCCTCTATCAGCCATGTTGACGCCTAGAGCTTCAAACTCATGCTCACGATGGCCCACGGCGCAGCACAGCGATACACGGCCGTTGCTGAGAACGTCTAGAGTGGCTGTCTCCTTGGCTAGAATGACGGGATGTCTCAACGGCAGTATGGTTATGATGCCTAGCCTAGGTTTTTCAACCATCTGCGACACAGCTGACATCGTCGCAACAGACTCGTAGCTCGACGGAGTTGCCGAGGTTGAAGTGAAGTGTTCACGATGCCATATCGATGTGAAGCCGAGCTTCTCAGCTGTTTTGCAGAAGCTCCTCAGCTTGTCGGGTGTCGTGAAGCTGTTGGAGACAGGGCCGCCGCAGTAGTCGGGCAGAAGAACACCGAAGTGGATTATACGCCTCAACCCTGTTGTCTGATTTCCGCCGCCGGTAATTATGCTTTAGGCTGTCGACGGAGCTTCTTCAGAGGCGTTTCGCCCAGCAATTCGGCCGAAAGCTAGACACTCAGCCACGTTGCCGGCGCTTTGGTAGAGCTTTCCCCACATCGAGCCGAGCTCGCCGGCGCTGTAGAGGCGTTTAATCGGCTTGCCCGAAGCATGCAAAACCTGAGCCCTCGAGTTTCTCCTAGGGCCTCCCTGTGTGTTGAGGACACACGGCCATATTTTTATGCCGTAGAAAGGTGGGCCTTCGATTGGCATCAGCTCGTCCTGTCTTCTTCCAAAATCCATGTCAACGCCAAGGCTGCACATGTCGTTGTATCTGGAGACTGTTGTTTTCAGAGAGTTAGGCGGCAGTCCAAGCCTCTCAGCCAGCCTCTCCACTGTGTCAGCCTTGACTATCCAGCCCTTCTCCAGTTCTGCAAGGTTGTCGGCGCTCCATTCTCCGTAGACCGCTCTGTGGGGAGACAGGGGCCCCGCCTCCATGTTCTTCTCGTCGAATATGACGTGGCTTGGTATGCGTGGATACTCTAGTTTGACGGGGTCGAAGTACAGCAGTGGTAGGCAGGATATGTGTGCCTCGATGGCTGTTTCGTTCATGAAGCGGTTGCCGTGTTTGTCGACGTAGATGAAGGCTGGGACCCACATCCTTATGGGGAATGCGTAGGGAGTTGTTTCGGGTTTGAAGCCGGGGTAGCCTGCGAAGCTGTCCATGTTCCAGAGAGCGGCCCCTAGCTTCATAGCCATCTTGACTCCGTCGCCTGTGTTGGCTGGGTTGCCGAGGCCGTGGACCAACGACGTTCCGAGGAAAGTCCTCTTCAACTCTTCGCTGTACTCAAAACCTCCGCACGCAAGCACAACCGCCTTAAGAGCCTTAATCCTTACTTCCACGCCTCCACGCTCAGCCAAAACCCCAACAACCTCGTTGTCTACACAGATGAGGTCCTTCGCAGCTGTGTTGAAAAACACGTCGACGCCGAGCTCCCTTACCTTGGACATAAGAAGCTTAAACAGGCTTTCGCCACCCCTAACCTCCATGCCTGAAACCCTGTACCTCTTCATAGAGCCGGACCCCGGTATCTCCGGAAAACTGGGGCCCACCGGCTGCTTGGGGTATCCGGGTATGACCGGCCCCGGCTCGACCTCGCCGCCAAGCTGTTTAATCCAGTCGACGAGCCCGACAGCCTCCTCTACGTAGGCCTCTATGACTTTTCTCTCCTCTTCATCGACTTTACCTCGTTCAATCAGTTTGAGATGGGTTATGTACTTGACTGCTTCGTCTTTGGAGTCGGGGCATATGAAAGCAGCCGACATCTTGGAGTTGCCTCCGCCTTCGCCTGTCTTCTCAACCACCAGAACCTTGCATCCTTTCTCAGCGGCGGTTATCGCAGCTGCGGCTCCAGCAGCCCCCAACCCCACAACCACAACGTCGTAGACATAATCCCAGCTGGGTCTCAAGCTAGCTGCGCCACGGTTCATGATGCTCTACGTCTCGAAGGGTTTCTCGGTGTAGTGTGTTTTGAAGGCCTCACCGCTAGTGAACTCTCGTGGAAGACCTTCCTCAACCGAGTAGAAGTCCAGCAGGATGTGGCCCTTCTCGGACTTCCATGCATAGCACGGCTTGCCTAGGCAGACGTGTATGGTGGAGCGGCGTGCGTTGCTTCTGTTTATTTCCATGACGGCTGCGGAGAGAGATGTCTCTTCCCTGAAGTCGGGGCTGTGTCGGCATATGGAGTTGGGGCCGGGTCCATTCACGTGGTCTTGTGAGAAGACGGTCATCATCTCGCTCGTTATCTGTTTCCTATTGCTGTTGAGAAGCTGCATGGCACGTACGTATCTTGCGTAGCTCGACACGTCTTCGGGGTCGTTGAGGCTTTCCAGAACGTTGAAGCGATTTGACCTCGCGATGACGCCGTCGGATGTCTTCTGGACAGCCAGCCTGTCGTACGAACCCTCAATAACAATCGCTTCGCCGGCGTCGACGAACTCGATGTTTCCGGGAGTCGACATGGGGTTTGAGAGTAGATGGTTTAAGGCTGTTGAAGCCGCTG
>JANWZU010000062.1 GCA_025054795.1 Candidatus Caldarchaeum sp. | reverse complement strand
AAGAAAAGAATCATCTGGGAGTACAGGGTTCCCGGCACGAGCATATCGGCCAACCCTCACATAGCTCGCATAGCCGTTGAGAGGATGTCGAAGTTCAAGATAAGGCCCGGGGACGTTTTGTGCGCAGACCTTGACAACAGGTTTGTAGTGGTTGACCGGGTCAAGAAGACAGTTCGGTGGAGCTTCAGGCCAGACGATGCTAAATGGTCTCACGACCTGATGCCGACCTCGGACTTTCAGGACGTTTTAACGACTGACTACGCAACAGGCTACCTCAGAAGAGTGAACGCAGAGGGCGTGGTTCTGTGGAGCGTCAACTTGGGGAAAGGCCTCGCTAAGCTCTCTAGAATAGCTGGAGAAACTCCGAGCCGCATACACGGAAACAGCTTCGGAGGCGAAATACTTGCCACGGTCAACCAATCGTTCAGAGGAGTTTACGAGGTTGCTGAAGGCCGTGGGGCGATAGCTTGGTCATGTCCTCCTCCCAGAGGCTCTAAAAACTGCTTCTTTACGCTGAAACCTCACTCTGCTGTAAGGATGGGGCTGGCGGAGCTGGGCGGAAACCTAACGGTCTTCAACCATGAGGCCGGCGGCGGCTTCGTAGCTGTCGACAGAGACTGCAGGCCACGGTGGGGTGTTATGAAACCTTTTACGGCCGTCGGAGGCGACGAGATTTACAGGCCTTCGTCGACTGGGCTTTACGAGACGACGCACGTCTTCCTTACACCTCACGGATTTCTCGGAATAATCGACTGGGACGGACCTGACTACTCCACGGTCTACGAGCTTCTAGAGCCTCCTCGGAAGACAGCTCTTTACTGGCTTGTGGCTTGGCGTAGGAGGTCTTCCAGCACGGCTGAGTTTTTAGACCCGCCCGTCGAAGCAGGCGAGTGGCGTGAAGTTGGTTTCCAAGCAGTCAACCACGGCCAGAACAGGCTTAGGATAGACTTCTACACAACACTCAGCCCCCTCGCCGACACAGCCGACGGCTCGGTTTGGCGTTTGGCTTCTTCGTTGAAGGTTGAAGGCGGCGGAAGTGAGGAGACCGCTCTGGCTGGCTGTTCATCCATCCGTGTGGCCGTCTCGTCTGAAGGAGAAACAACATACACCCTATACGCCGTAAACAGGGCTTGACGCATTTTCAGACAGCTCTCTCAGTTTATCAACAACGCCGCAGCACAGGCCCGTGGATTGGGCAGGAACTCTCTAACCTACAGACAGAGGCTTGAAGCCGAAGTACAGCGTTGGTCCTCCTTCAGGAGAGGTTTAACAGGTGAGGAGAGACAGGCCTTCGACAGGCTTGTCGACGGCTCTTTCCGCTACGTCCACGCAGGAACCCTTTACCCGCTGCGCGATGCTTTCGACGTCTTCGTCATGTCTTCTCTCCTCTCGCATGAGGAGAGGCTGAGCATCCTTGAGAAAGAGTTGAAGGTCTCTATGAAGGTTGACGGAAGGCTTATCCCTTGACCACGCCTATGGGCACCAGCCTCGCTACCTTCGTCCCTATGCCAACCTGATGACTGACTTCAACGACCTCGTCGACAGATTTGTAGGCTGCGTCAACCTCCTCGACGACTGTCTCCATGCTGTCGCCCTTCACGTATATACCTCGGCTTTCAAGCTCCCTTATCACCTGGTCTCCTCTGTACCGTCTCTTGGCTCCGCTCCTGCTCATCTCCCTTCCGGCTCCGTGGGCCGTGCTTCCGAAGCTGAGGCTCATCGCCTTCTCGCTGCCCAGCAGAACCCAGCTGGCTGTGCCCATAGAGCCCGGGATCAAAACAGGCTGCCCGACTTCTCTGTAAACCTGTGGAATCAAGCTGTGGCCAGCTGGGAAGCTTCTCGTGGCTCCCTTCCTGTGGACGAAAACATCCCGGTCGCTTCCGTCGATCTTGTGCTTCTCGAGCTTGACGATGTTGTGGCACACGTCGTAGACAATCTGCATACCCATGCTGTCTGCGCTTCTTCTGAAAACCTGCTCGAAGCTCTGCCTAACCCAGTGGCTGATGGCCTGCCTGTTTGCGAACGCAAAGTTTACGGCGCAGCCAAAAGCCTTCAGATACTGCGTTGCCTCGGGGCTGTTTGCCGGGGTGCAGGCGAGCTCCCTGTCAGGCAGCCTAAGCCCATACTTCGAAACAGCTCTCTCCATAACCCTCAGGTAGTCGCTGCAGATCTGGTGGCCGTATCCACGGCTTCCGCAGTGTATCAAAACCGTTATCTGCCCCTCTTGAGTGATGCCCATGGCTTTAGCGGCCCTTTGGTCGAATATTCTGTCGACTCTCTGTATCTCTAGGAAGTGGTTGCCGCTTCCAAGCGTACCTATCTGCGACTCTCCCCGGGCTTTGGCTTCACGGGAGACGAGCTGAGGGTCTGGGTCAGGAACGTTGCCGGCTTTGTAGCTTGGATAACGGCCCTCCTCCTCCATTTTTCTAAAGTCGTCGCTCCAGCCCAGACCATACTTCTCAATCACATACCGGGCT
>JANWZU010000036.1 GCA_025054795.1 Candidatus Caldarchaeum sp. | reverse complement strand
GTCTGGAAAGCCTGAAATTCAGAAGGAGCTTGGATATGATGTGACAGAAGCGCTGAATCCTGAAACTGTGGCCGCTTATCTGCTCAGACGTGAACAAGATTCAACAGTTGTAGAAAGACTTACAGTCGAACGTGAGGGCATTCCTGAGGATGAGTTCGCCGAAGTCAGCCACGAGATTCTCGTAGAAAGGTCTGAAGCCCTACCTTAGGGATGAAGCCGAAGGCTGAAATCATTATAGACGAAATGCTTGAGTTTAAAGATAGAATGCACGCCGACAAACTTTGGGTATTAGATAACGGCGGCATAATAGTAATCGAGGAAACTGAAAGAGTTAAAGTCAAAGACATAGAGCAACTCAGAGCATCTATCAATGACAGAAACCTGATTGAGAACGTAGTTAAACAAAGGGTAGGATTTTCAAACTGTAAACTGATTGCTGCCATGCTGCATTTCACTAGAAAACTTGGGTTGCCCGAAACTGAAGAACTTAAAAGACTGGTTAGTTTTGGATCAAAACAAAACGTTAAAGTGGGAAAAGCTAACTGCCAAAACGAGCTCGAAAGCTTCGTACGAAAAGTTAAAAATAAAAACCCATAGCAGACTCTACCATTCGCCTTTGTTTGTGTATGGTATGCTCCAAAGCGCTACAGACAGCGTCACAGCTTTGAACCATGCGTTGTACATCTTCTCAACGTCGTCGGCTGAGTGGCCTTTCTTGGCGAGGAAGGGCTTGATGGTGGCTGTTATCGGAACGATGAAGGCGATGAGGTATCTCAGCGGTATGTGCTCGACGGAGTTGACGTTGTCGGTTTTGTTCTTCTTCTCCCTGTGATGCCGGCGGCCTATCTCATACTGGTAGTTGAGCCACTGCCTGTCATACTCCCTGAAGCATGTGTCGAGTATCCACTGCCCAAACCTCTTCCTCACCGCATCTAGATACAGGCCGATGGGCTGGCCTGTTTTTCTGTCGCCGAAGTAGTGGACTAGGTGTTTGTGGGAGCCGACCCAGCCGTACCAGAGGTCGAGGACGCTGTCCACCTGGTCCTTCAGAACCTCCCCAGCCATCCTCAGATACTTGACGTCCTCCTCCGTCATCAACACCGTTGTTTTCAGAAGCTTGAAGTCTTCGTCTGAAACAGGCGCTTGCGGTACTTCTTTAGAGCCGTAGGCGTATCCCGGTATCTGAGCGGTCATGGCTTATTGCTTTTCGGCTGCGTATTTGAGATTTAGCCGACAAAACGGTTAGGTAGTTACCGGAAAGTGAGTGTGTCATGGGGTTTGTACCGGTCTGGAAAAAGATTAAGCCTAGTGATTGAACATCATAAGGGGCTGCTGTTGAAGGCCGAGCATGGTAGGCTGATTGAGGTTGCGGAGACGGTCTCTATTTTCGACGAGGCCAGAGGCCTAGGCACGGTGGACGAGGGTACGGCTGTTTTCACCAGAAGCCAGAAGACGGCTGTTGGAAGGCTTAAACCCGTAAAGTCCGGCGGACTCTGGTTCACCACCGTGGTCTACCCACGAATAAGCGCCACCACATCTCCTCTGCTGATGCTGACGACAGCCCTCTCAATAGTCGAAGGCATAGCAAAGACCACGGGCCTACAGCCTCTGCTCCGATGGCCCAACGAGGTTTCACTCAACGGCTCCAGAGTGGCCGCCGCATCTGTTGAGATGGACAGCTTCAACGACGTAGTCGTCAGAGCCTACGTGGGCGGAGGGGTTTACTGCAACATCAGGCGGGAAGATGAGAGGGAGGCTATGGACGAAATCACGTCGATAGCAGCTGAGCTCGGCTCCCCGGTTGACGAAAACCAGCTTCTTGAGAACATACTGAAGGAGTTTGCGAGAGAGTATGAGCTTTACAAGGCTGGATGGAGGCTTGAGCTCATAAACAGGTTAAGGGATTTTATGGAGTTGATCAGGACTCCTGTGAGCGTCTCTCTTTCCCACGGAACGCAGCTCATAGGATATGTCGAAGACCTCGACGAGCTGGGCCGAATATCTTTGAAGGTTGACCAAGAGAGGATATTTCTCGCTCCAGCCGATGTTGAAAGCATAACCGTTTTTTAGAAACGTTTTTGAGCAGGTAGAACGCATCTGAGGCATGGAGCCGGTGCATTTGAAAACAAAGGAAGTGGCAAAAAGAGTGGTTGCCGCCGGCGACCCGGCTAGAGTCGTGCAGCTTTCCAAGATGCTTGAAAACGCGAGGCTCGTCAACGAGAACAGAGGTTTCTTGATTTACACTGGGTTCTTCGGAGGCGAGCCTGTGACTGTTGCGTGCCACGGCGTTGGAGGACCTTCTTCAGCGGTTGTGTTCGAGGAGCTTATAATGTTGGGAGCGAAGCTGATCATCAGGTTCGGGACGTGCGGGGCGTTCGTCAGAGGCATGAAAAACGGCGAGACAGTCATACCAACTGGAGCAGCCTACATAGGAGGCGCCCTAAAGCAGTACATCCCCGACACACACATCACGCCAGTCCCAAGCTTCGACGTTCTGACCACGCTGGTCAACGAATTCAAATCTCAAGGCATAACCCATTACGTCGGACCGGTCTTTTCGAGCGACGCCTTCTACGCAGAAGACCCGGACTTCGTTGAAAAATGGTCGAAGAGAGGATACATAGCGGTCGAAATGGAGTGCGCAACTCTGTTCGGCCTAGGAATGCTTCGTGGGGTGAAAACTGGCTCGGCGCTATTGGTCAGCGACAACCTGCCTGAGAAAACTCCGATGGTTGACGCAGACTACTTGAAGCCGTTCGTCGAGAAAGCTGGCAGAGCTGTGTTGTCCGCCGCAGTAAAAACACCTGTCTAAAACCCGGTAAGGTTTATTTCATAGGGACTCGGCAGCGTTGAGAGTTAGCTTTGATGAAGCTGGTTCACAAGGTTTTGACGAAGCTTCCCCCTGAGGAAGCGCACAACATCGGGTTGACGCTCCTCAGACTTCTGCCGTACAAACTGGACATGGATGGAGAATCTCTGCACGTTGAGACAAGATTCGGACGTTTGAAAAACCCCGTCGGCCTAGCCGCTGGATTCGACAAATCAGGTCTACACGTTAAGCACTTGGCAAAGCTTGGGTTCGGATACATGGTTGTAGGCACAGTAACAAAAAATCCACGCCGAGGGCTGGCGAAGCCTAGAGTGGTCAGAAGAAGGGAGGAACAGGGCCTTGTAAACGCCATGGCTTTCCCAAACCCCGGGCTGGAGCAGTTCATAAGAAACATGTCAAAGGCCGGCGATGTAGGTGTGCCTGTGTTAGTGAGTATAAGCGACGTTGACGAACAAAACCTAGTGGAATGCTACATCAAAGTACAGCCTCTCGCATCGGGGGTTGAGGTAAACATAAGCTCTCCCAACACACCCCAACTAAAACACTACTTTCAGAAGGAGACGTTCACACAGGTGGCAGAGTCTTTACGCCAGCACAAACGGAAACCAACCTATCTAAAGATACCGCCTTACGCAAATACCGATGAAAAGAGAATCATAGACTCGGTCGTTAAGATATGGCATGACATAGGGTTTGAAGGCGTGACAGCTGTGAACGCTCTTCTCGTAGACGAACCAAGAGTAACGGCCAAGATGGGAGGATTAAGCGGAAAACCCTTGTACCCATTCATGCTGAAAAGTGTTGAAAACATCAGAAGAATGTATGACATGAGCTTCGAGGTCCACGCCGTAGGGGGAATCAGCACAGGCAGACAGGTCTACGAAACCCTTGTGCATGGAGCCAACACAGTCCAGCTCCACACCGCCCTAGCCTACAGAGGAGCTTCAGCGGTCAAGGAAATGCTTGAAGAGCTTTTGGATGTTCTAGAAAGCGAGAACATTGGGTCTTTGAAAGACCTGCAGAGCATGTTCCGTAGGGCGGCTGAGCATTAGAGTTCTCATAATCTAGAACAACTGTTTTGGAGTATTCTAACTCCATACATCTTTATACTACTCGGGATTAGTGGGTCTGTGCGTGCCCAGCTGGCCGTCTCCAGCATGATCGTCTTCGGCTTGGTTTTAATAGGGTTTGGGTTCGTCGGACTCCCGTATGTCTACAATTCCGAGGGCACGGTTGTTGTTCAAACTTCGTCTGGAAAGACTGTTCAAACAGAGGAAGTTGTGGAGACGGTTTCCTACGACACCTACAGCCTAACATCTGTGTTGACAACACGGCTAACGACTGTGGCGGTCGAGACTGTGCAAACAACCAGCAGGACAACAAAGACCCTAACTCACGTTGAAGGCCTTTACATTAACACCGGAACGGCCCTCATTCTAGGGCCTTTCGAACTAAAGCCCCAATCAGTCGTTGAAGTTTCTTGGATGTCTGACCCCGTGATGCTTGTCTACACGGCTTCCAAGGATGAGCTGGGCAACTCCAGCGGCTGGGTTTTGCTGGGAAGCGGTTTGAACGGCTTGGCCAAGTTCAACTCAAGCGAAGGAAGGCTGGTTTACTTGGTGCTTAGCCCTTCTTCAGACCGGACTCTTCTGAAGGCCTTGATGATTGCATCAGACGAAACCGTTCCCGTGGCCACGGAAATAAGGAGAACAGCAACCGTAGAAACGTCGACGACGATAACAACCCTCACACAGACGCCTAGAACAACAACATACACAACTCTATCGATAACCACAGTCATCGAGTATTTCACCGTAGCCGTTCGGACAACTTTGACGGAGACAAGATACGCCGACCTCAGCTTCATGGCGGTCATGGGTTCTTTCCTCGTCTTCGCAGGAATACTGGTTATGATGCTTTTGCTGAGGACTGTGGCAAAGCCCGCTGAGAAAAACGTTTAACAATTAATAGAAAGAGCCGCTTGTTCTGTTTACATGGCGGACAAAATTGTCGAGCGGGTGGTCGACTTCGTCTGTTCAGACACGGTTCTAACAGGCGAGGTTGTGCAAGAGGTTAAGCGTAGAATTCTCGACAGCGTCGGATGTTTTTTCGGAGCATTCCATGAAGAAGCGGTGAAAGCCTCCCGCACAACGGCTCTAAGGTACGCAGCTACACCGTCCGGGTCGACCCTATGGCTTACAGGTGAAAGAACATCGCCCGAGTGGGCGTGCTTCGTCAACTCCGTCGGAGTGAGGGCTTTAGACTTCAACGACACCTACCTGTC
>JANWZU010000030.1 GCA_025054795.1 Candidatus Caldarchaeum sp. | reverse complement strand
ATCTGAACTCGACTTCAACCAGTTTGTTTCAACCCATGATTTTGTTGTGGTTGATTTTTGGGCCGAGTGGTGTGCCCCCTGCAGAGCCATAGCGCCCGTGGTCAAAGAACTGGCTAAACAGTATGCTGGAAAAGTTGTCTTCGGAAAGCTCAACGTCGACGAAAACCCCAAGACAGCAGCCGAGTACGGTATCATGAGCATCCCCACGCTGATATTCTTCAAGAAGGGCAAGCCAGTCGACATGGTGATAGGAGCTGTGCCTAAGAAGATGCTCGAGTCCCGTATCGCCCAGTACTTGTAGCATGCTAAAAATATAATACGGCCTTCATCGGTTTCGTACCTAGATGAAGACTGTCCTAGAGAAATTCCCGTTCGACGAGCTTCTTGGCAGCTTAAAGAATGATTTGGAGAGAAACCTTCAAGAGAAAATATCCGGCAGGTCTGACAGGTTTCTGATAGAGCGGGTCGTGTCCGGCGGTAAGAGGCTAAGGCCACTTCTTCTCCTGTCGGTTTTCAAAGCTTTGGGTGGAAGAGAGTATCAGAAGGCGTTGGACGTGGCCGTTGCCCTTGAGCTTGCACACAGCGCCAGCCTCGTCCACGACGACATAGTAGACCTAGACAAAAACCGCAGAGGCGGAAGAACACTATGGTACCAGATAGGAATGGGAAAGGCCGTTCTTCAGGGCCATCGGATCATAAACTTTGCATTCGAAATAGTTCTGAATATAGGAGTTGAGATGGCTAGGATTTTTGTGGATGCTTGGGAGAGAGCGTCTAAGGGAATTCTCAACGAGGTGTTGAATAAGTCGGTGCTGACCGAGAGGCTTTACATGCTTACGATAAGGGAAAAGACAGCCTCTCTGTTCGAGGCCGCAGCTCATGCTGGAGCTCTTCTAGCTGGGGCTGGTCCGGATTTGACGGAGCTGATGAGGAGATACGGCTCTGAAGTTGGGACGGTTTACCAGCTCGCCGACGATTTGGAGGAGCTCTTCGTTAAGAAGAGAATGGGCAGAGTGTTCTACGTTGCGCAAGAGATGAGAGACAGGTTTCTCCAACTTCTCATCGCATCGAAGACAGGGAACACGAGAGGCATTTTCAGAGCGGTAGCGCCGACAAACCCCGGCGAAGAATTTCTTAAGAGACAAATGGTCGAGAAGCTGAGGTCGGCTATTGACCTGGCCTCAGACCCAGCGATCCCTGAAACACCTTACAAGCAGCTTCTCCAACATTTACCCATCTACTTTGTTAGGCAGATGTTCGGTGAGGCTCGACGCCATCTTTAAACCCTAGTTTTAATAGGCTTGATCGTCTTTGGACCTGCTTGCTTATCTGGCAACGTCGTCTGCTGCCGTTGCCGCTTCATGGGCCAGAATGGCTGTAGCTCTTCTATTTTCGATTTTATTCTCTTTCATAGTTGGAACGCTGGCTGGAACTAACAGGTATTTTGAGAAAATCGCCATACCAGTACTAGACATCCTCCAGTCAATACCGATCCTTGGATTTTTCCCCTTAGCCATAACACTTTTCGTCGCGCTGCTTCCGGTAATAGGGTCTGAGCTCGCCGCAATATTTCTGATATTCACGAGTCAGGTCTGGAACATTACATTCGCAGTGTACGAAGGGACGAGGCTTATCAAGTCAGAGCTGCTGGATACCGCCCGGTTCCTCGGAATCAGCTGGGCTGAGAAGTTCAGATATCTATACATTCCCGCAACTCTTCCACGTGTTCTCTACAACATTCAGCCGTCATGGGCTAATGGAATATTCTTCCTAGTGGGAAGCGAGATACTTACTTTCGGAGAGACTGAGGTTGAGCTTTTCGGGCTTGGCACAGTGGTCTCCCGATATACCTTGAACGGAGACGTAGTTGGAGTAGCAACCACGGTCGGAATGCTCGTTCTGGCTACCGTACTGACGACGTTGTTAGTATTCAGGCCTCTTACACATGTCGCGGAGCCGAGACGTAAGGACCGTAAAGAACTACTAGGCTACACGTCGTTCCTCAGAAGAATATTCGGTCCTGCCCTCAAAGGCGTTCATCTCCCTTCGCATCTGCTTTTCTTCGAATATCACAAGGCTGTTGAACAGCTCACGAAGCGTGTTTCACCCTACACCTCGTTAATGAGAGGTGTGTTGTTTTTCCTTTTGGGCGGTCTTCTCGTGAGTTTGGTGGTTGTAGGAAGCGAGGCATGGATAACTAGGTTAGGGGTGTTGATTCAAGCCATATACTATCTCGGTTTGGAGAATCTCGCCCTATCGGCTGTGTATTCTCTCGGCAGGGTCGCCGCCGCAGTACTCTTCTCGATAGCGTGGAGCGTGCCTGTCGCTATAGCCATCGCACGTAAAGAGAGGCTGTCGCTCTACCTAACCTCCTTTCTCCAAGTAATCGCCTCCATACCTGCTACGATAGTTTATCCAATCTTCGCAGGCACGCTTAGTGAGCAGCCGGAGCTGAGGGCTTTCCTCATGACTGTTGCGGCAACGCAGTACTACGTATTTTTCCAAGTTTATGCCGGGTTGAAAAACATTCCCCAAACCGAGCTTGAGCTGGTCGAGCTTTTGAAGCTCAGGACAGTCGACCGAGTTAGGATGGTTTATCTGCCGAGAGCCCTGCCTCCGCTAGTGACGGGATGCATAACGGCCGCCGGCGGTGCTTGGAACAGTCTGATCGTCTCCGAAAGGATTGTTCTTGGAGACGTTGTTGCAGAGACCCCAAACCCAGGGCTTGGAAAGCTTCTGTCCACCATGACGTACGAAGGAAATCTGGTGGGCAGCGTAATCGTCATAACTCTTATGGCAAGCTTAATCGTTTTGATGAACAGGCTCTTCTGGAAAAGGGTTTATGACCTAGTTATCTCTCGTCTTAAAATTCAAGAAGAAGCTGGAAAGTAGCGAATGATAGACGGTGGCTTGATGTGAGCGAGGCTATTCTCAGCGTTGTAAACGTTTCCCACAACTTCTACACGAAGAAAGGCATGACCATAGAGGTTTTGAAAAACATGAACATAAGCCTCTACTACGGCGAGTTCCTTGGGATAGTCGGCCAAAGCGGCTCTGGCAAAACCACTCTGCTCAAGATCATGGCGGGGCTGATAAAGCCGACGTCGGGCTCTGTATTTTACAAGTCGAAGCCTATTAACGGCCCGACGCCAGCAATATCTCTTGTTTTCCAAGAACCAGCCCTGTTTCCATGGCTTACAGTTTTGGAGAACGTCGTTCTAGCCTTGAAGCGTTTCAAAGAGCTTTCACGGGAGGAGGTTGTTGAGCGAGCTAGGTCCTATCTCGACATGGTCGGGTTGTCGGGTTTCGAATCCGTTTATCCCGGCGAGCTGAGTGGTGGTATGAAGCAGAGGGTTGTTCTAGCGAGGGCCTTGGTGACCAACCCTGATGTTCTGCTGATGGATGAGCCTTTCAGCAACGTCGACCCACTTACCGCTGTCTCTCTACGCCGTGAAATCGACATGCTGCGGGCCCATGAAACCCTTCCTCCCTCCTCAGTTTTACTTGTTTCCCACAACGTTGAGGAAATCGTCGAGCTCAGCGACAGGGTCATCGTGCTGAGCGGAAGACCTGCTGAGATAAAGGGCGAAGTTAAGATATCTATGGAAAAGCCGAGAGACAGGAGAAGCCCCCTCTTCTACGAGTACGTGGACGCCATCTTCACCTTAATGAGTTAGACGGTTTTGCGGGCTCTGAGCTTGAAGAGGCCCGAATCGCCTTCGTAGCTGAGGAGCTCTGTGTATATCATCCAGTCCATCATAAGCTCCCGCAGCTTGTCGGAGTTTTCAGCGTATTCGACAAGGCTGGGGTTGGTCGACAGACGGTTCATCAAGTCCTCTATGCTGAAGCCTTTAGGCCTTTCCTTTGCAAGCGTCAACGCAGTGTTGAACGGCTCGAGCGCTGGCACCTGCTCCCGGAGGATCCTTTTCTTACCCTTAGACAGGCTTTTGCTCACCTTTATTCCGAGCGGCGTCGCCACCCCCTCGCCGTTGTGTATCTCTAGAATACCGAGCATTTCGGCGGCGGTTGAGGCGGGCAAGATTTCATCCACCTCCATCTGGAGCTCACGTGCTATGAAGGCTAGGTCGGCCTTACCGCCGTAGGCGACAACCAGCTCGAGAAGACCTAGGACGGTTCCTAGACGGGCTTCGAGGGGGAAGTTTTTAGGCTGTTGCCCCATACGGGTTTGTTGTCTGATTCGTCCTACATTAACGCTTCTACGAAAGGTTTAATACCAGCTGCTCAACCGTCGCAGCTGCCCTACCAGCCCCACCAAGCTTGGAGGCTAGATTTCTCAAAGAACCGACAGCCGAATCCATAACAGCGTTCTCCAAAACCTCCGTCACCCTTTCTTCGAAAAGGGAAGACGTCAGCTCCTCCTGTTCTACAACTTCAGCTAACCCTATCCTTCTGGCTTTCTCGGCGTTCAAGCTCTGCTCGCCGTGAAGAGGAGTGGGTATGAGCAGCATCTTCTTACCGTATGCTATGCACTTTGAGATAAGGGTAAGCCCGCTCCTGCCTACAACCAAGTCAGACGCCATCATCAAGCTGTCCATGTCCTCCACCCATCCAAGAACAACCATCGGCCCCACCTTGAAAAAATCGGTTGACTCTGGCTCTGCCACCGACAGGACGTAAACATGTTTGTCGCTGAGCTTTGGAGCTATGTCAAGCAGCTTGCTGATTAAAGTCTTCTTCTCCATCCGTCCGCCGCTTATGTTTACTGTGATGAAAGGTTTGTCCCTAGCTCCGTATGCGGCTCGGATGGTCTCCAGATGGCTGTGTGTCAACTGCCGTTGCTCGGTCAAAGGGCCTACGAAGACAGCTTTGCTTCTGGTTTTCTCTGCAATTTGGAGGGTTGCCTCTGAGATCGTGTATGGCGGAGGGAGGTCGGGTATGATCAGGAGGTCCGACATGTCCCATACAAGCCTAGGTGCTTGGACGGCATGCTCCAAAAGCTTCGCAAGCTTCCTATGTTTTCGAGCTTGGATGACGAGGTTGTACTGGTTTAGGATTGTAGCAACGGGTTTCCCGAGCATATGAGCTGCTGCAACTGCCGAAGCCCTTGTGTCTGAGACAACGCAGTCGGCTTTAGCCTCTGACAGATTAACCGTCTCTGCACCTGTCTGAGCTAAGAAACGAACGGGCAGAGTGATGTTGCTTAAAATCGTCTGCTTGAAGGACACCACGCCGTCGGGGCCGACGCCGTAGTTCACGGATGGAACTCTGGACGCCTCGAAACCTGCCTTCCTCAGATAGTCAAAAGCTTGGCTGTAGGCCGAGAATGTAATCTTGTGCCCTCTTCTCAGAAGCTCTCTAGCCAGAACCACGGACCTTGAAGCGTGTCCCAGGCCGATTCCGCAGACTGCGAAATGAATATTCAAATCTTTTTACGCTCCACAGGTCCGCGTGGCTCCAGCTCCATGAAAACCTCGGCCTTAAACCTGCTCAAACGCATTTTTCCGTAAACCCAGTAGGTTGGGTCTAGGCCGGCCTTCAAGCACAGGTGGGAGAGATACTCCTCGGCGTTCCAGCCGTACTCGACGGGCACTTGGGGAAGCAACAGCCCCGAGCCGTAGGGGGTTTCGATTATCAACCCATCCTCACCGACAACAACATGCTCAGGCAGTTTCTCTCTAAGGGAAACGTCGATAGGCTCTGGAGGAGTAAGCAAGCTCACCTCGAAAACAACTTTAGAGAGCTCCTCATGGCCTAAGGGAGGAAACCTCGGGTCTTCGAATGCGGCTGCGACTGCAGCTCTAGCTGTGGCCTCTGCGAGAGGCAGGTCAACCCGAACAAAACCTACGCACCCACGCAGATCTCTGTCTGGATAACTGTATATCGACACGAAAACTCCCCGCCTTTCGGCAAGAAAGCCAGACGCATCCGACCTGTGAATCTCTCCCCTGCGGAGATAAGATTCTACAGCCCTTCGTGCTATTGAAACAAGGGTGGCACCGGTCTTGTCGTCCATTTCCTACTGCTGATTAAGTTTCTCAAGCGTCTTACTAATGTTTCGCCAGTGCCGCCCTCTCCAGTAGTCTTTTCCGCAGTTCACACATCTCCATCGGAGCGGGTTCGTCGACAGCTTCTCAAGCGGCGTATTGCAGTCGGGGCATCGGCTTCTATCTATGTCGAAGATTAAGCTAATCCGGGTTTCTGCTTGTATCTTCCTGAGAGACTCTACAACGTCCGTTGAGTCGAGGAGAACTGTCTCAACTTTATGCTTCACGGATTTACGAGCTAGGTCTCTGTCCCGGGTTATGAGTATTCTGCCTTCATTCTTTGCGGTTTCCAGTAATTCGTCGTCGGAAAGGTCTTCGTTGTATAAAGTGTCGTATCCAAGAAGCCTTAGCCAAGTGAGAAGATGGCCAAGCATCGTGTCGAGTAAGAACCTCATTCTTGAGGGGTGAACTTCCCCTTACCCTCAAGCTCCATCCTGCATTCCTCGCAGAGAAGCTGGTCCTCAACCCTCACCAGAAGGTCTGACCACTCACCGCAGGACTCACAGTAGCCCTCAACGGGGTTCGGAGACTGGGAGGCAGCAACTCCTCCAATACGCAGCTTCTCCCTGACAATCGAAAGAATCTCAGGAGTGACCTGAAGGATGTCCTTTATAGTGACCACGCCGACAAGCTTATCCTTGTAGACGACTGCGAGCCTGCTGAGCTTTAGCCTGTTCATCTTGCTTAACGCTTCGTCGATGAGTATGTCGGGTTCTATGGTTTGAAGAGGTGA
>JANWZU010000190.1 GCA_025054795.1 Candidatus Caldarchaeum sp. | reverse complement strand
CAGACCCTTGTTCCTCTCCTTTCTGCTGGGCGGCGGGGAAGTCCTAGCCAAGACTAAGAAGTAGTCGGCTTTGTCGGCGCCTGATATGAAGTACTTGCGGCCATTTAATACCCAACCTCCGTTTTTTCTAACGGCTGTAGTCTGGATTCCAGCAACGTCCGAGCCGGCGCCGGGCTCTGTCGTGGCATGACTGGCATGTTTTATGCCTGAAACAAGTGATGGTAGGTATTTTCTACGCTGGTCCTCTGTGCCGTAGACCAGAACCGGGTAAGTGAACAAGGCGTGAACCAAGGTGGCTACAGTGAAAGCCGGGCAGACCCTTGAAATTTCCTCCACGTAAATGGCGTTGAAAACCAAGTCGGTGCCCTGTCCACCATACTGCTCTGGAACGCCTAGTCCGAAGTAGCCGAGTTCCGCAGCCTTATTCAGCAGCAGCTCTGGAATCTTGTTCGATTTCTCGATCTCCAGAACGTGCTTCTCAAGCTCTGTCTCGGCGAATTCACGGACAGATTTTCTGAATATTTCATGCTCCTCCCTAAGCTCGACGTTGAAGTCCTGTATTGATGAAAAGGGGAAGACCATAGTTTTGAATTACCAGAGTAGGATTTAAACGAAATATTAAGCCTTAGGCTTCGCTGACTGACGCCTCAGAACCACTGCGAGGACGCTTACAGCTATTCCTCCTGCAAACAGGATGTAGGCTGCGAATCTATGGCTTACCTCGAGGGCTTGGTGGCTAATGCCGAGTGGCAGAAGGCCGTACAAGGACAACCCCATGACTGCTTGGACGGCTGTTATCGCTGCGATTATGGAAGCTGCCGCAACCATTATTCCACTTCTACGGCTGTTGTACACATACGCCAGAACGACGGCTATCCCCAGAAGCCCTATGGTCGCATGAACGTCTCGGAAAACACCAGCCGCCAGCCTAGACTCGCCGAGAAAAATTTGGACGAAAACCCCAATTCCTACCAAAGCACCAAGAATTTGACCTGCCCTCATCGAAAAATCTGAAAAAAAGGGTCGATAATAAATATGTCGAAAAATTAGAACTCAGGTGTTTCGGCTTCTCCCTTCTTCTTCTCCTCTTTCTTCTTAGAAGCCGCTACCACATCGTCTATTCTCAGTATCATCGAAGCAGCTTCGAAGCTCGACCGTAGTGCATGGATCTTGACCTTGGCAGGCTCTATCACTCCGTTCTTCAGCATATCGGCGACTCCACCTCCGAAGATGTTGACTCCTATGGTTTTTCCGCCGTTTTCGTGGGCGTGCCGCAGCTGAGCCATGACCTCAACGGGCTCGAGCCCAGCGTTCTCGGCCAGAGTTCTAGGAATGACCTCTAAGGCTTCAGCGAAGGCCGTGAATGCAAGCTGCTCCTTGCCGGAGAATTTGCCTGCGTTGGCTCGGAGGTTTCTGGCAAGCTCCTCCTCGATGGCGCCTCCGCCTGGAACAACCCTCGGGTCGTCGACCAAGTCCACCATGTTCATGATGGCGTCGTTCAAAGCCCTTTCAGCTTCGTCAAGCTGACGTTCGAGCCCAGCTCTCAAAAGTATTGCGACGGACTTTGGGTTTTCGCACTTTTCGACGAACACCATCCTGTCCTCTCCTATCTTCCTCTCCTCAACAAGACCCGCTCTGCCGAGGTCCTTCGCTGACAGGTCTTCGAAGTTGGTCACTACTCTGCCTCCGGTTGCCTTGGCCAGCTTCTCCATGTCGCTCTTCTTAACCCTCCGCACAGCTAGGATACCCTCCTTAGCCAAAAAGAACTGTGCAGCATCGTCAATCCCCTTCTGACAAAAGACAACGTTGGCACCCACAGCCTTCACCTTGTCAACCATGTTCTTCAAAATGTTCGTCTCCTCATCGAGAAATTCCTTTATCTTAAGCGGGTCTCTTATCCTGATCTCGGCGCTGAACTCGGTCTTCTCGATTTCGAACGGGCTGTCGATCAGAGCGATCTTGGCGTTTTCCACACGCTTCGGCATGGCTGCGTGGACGACTTCCTTGTCCACTATTACACCACGGATAAGCTCGGTCTCGTTTAAGCTCTTGCCTATCTTTTTAACAATCTGGATGTCGTCCTTGTCTGCCTTCAGTTTGCCGTTGACCTCCTTAGCTACGCTCAGAACCGATTCAATCGAAACATCGACGAGCCTGTCGAGGGCGAAGCCAAGCGATTTGCTTCCAAGGGCGGTGGTGATAACTTTGCGCAGAGTCTGACGGTCGTTGAGGTCTACCTTCAAAGCGTTCTCGTTGAGGACGTTTAAGGCCATTTCGAGGCCCTTCTTGTATCCAGATATGATGGTGCTTGCGTGGATCTTCTGCTCGATCAGCTCCTCCGCCTTCCGAAGAAGCTCTCCAGATAAAACCACTGCCGAAGTAGTTCCGTCGCCTACCACATGGTCCTGAGACTTGGCCACTTCGATTATCATCTTCGCAGCAGGATGCTCGACATCTATCTTCTCGAGGATCGTGGCTCCGTCGTTCGTGACGATTACGTCGCCGATGTTGTCGACGAGCAGCTTGTCCATACCCTTTGGCCCCAACGTAGTCCTCACAATTTCAGCAACTATTTTTGCGGCGGCGATGTTGTTCCTCTGAGCCGACCGACCCTGCGTCCTTGTCGTCCCCTCCTTCAGAATTATTACTGGTTGACCTGGGGCTAGAGACATTTCACATCAACCCTAAACCTTTCGGTATGTCGGATAAATTTAAAGCTAATTCCCCCTATGTTCCCATAACGTTGCGTAGTACCGTCTTCGCAGCCCTTTCAACGTCTTCCTTCTTGACTGTTCGTCTTCCCGCGTACTGGGCCAGCTCGTGAGCCTCCCTTGCTATCAACACTCCCACGCCTTCCAAAACCCGCTTCAACTCCTCGGCGGCGTCCTCGCTAACTCTCCCAGCCCCCGCCTTCTTCATCAATCGATGAATCGGTGCAGACGGTATGTCGGACTGATGCTCAGACATCGGTCATGGACGGTTAAAACTCGCTTAAAACCTTTTCAAGCTTTAAAAAACCCTAATGCAAACCTACATATGCAAATCGAGCATACGGTAGGATATCCGGGTGAATACAGCTCAAATAATGGGGCTGAAGGTTGTGAAAAGTTTTATTAGGCTGAAATATCTAGGAAATCAAGAATTGGCCGCCACAAGAATCGAATGCCCCAACTGCCACAGACTAACGATAAAGGGTAGGTTCTGCATTTACTGCGGGTACACGCTGGAGAAGCCAACTGAGCCAGTGGTCCAACAGCCTCAAGAGGTCGCAGAGGTACCTCCGGAGGAGCACCCTGAAACAGCTGTCGAGAACATTGAGCAGGCCGCAACTCTTTCAGCAGCCAGCGTAGAGGAAGCAGTCGTGGAAGAGAAAAGGCTTGTCGACCAAACATCGATGATATACTCTTGGTATCTTCGTCTGATAGACCTGTTTCTGGAGAAAGAGGCCGAGTCAGATGTCTTTGAGGAGCTGTATAACGAGTACAGGTCTAGGCTGAAGACTTTGAACGAGAGGCGTGAAGCTGAAATCAAGAAGGTGGACGAAAGGCTTAACAACCTCAGCTCGATGTTGGAGAAGCTGAAGGTCAAGCACGAGGTTGGCCAGATACCTGACCGACAGTACATAACTCAGAAGCTTGAAATCGAAAGAGAGATCGGTAAACTAAGGCCTAAGCTAATGTATCTTAGAAATCCGTTTAACATCAGGCTAGCCGACCTTCCGTCGTTTAAGTCTCAGTTAGAGGATAAGCTTAACAAAGTAAAGACTGCAGGGAGAGAATTAGGACTGAGCGAGACAATAATCACTCAGGTTGAAGAAGACGTAAACGAGGCTTTGAAGGTTCTCGATGTTTTGATGGAGCAGCATCACAAAATAAAAAGGGAGTTGAACAAGCTGGAGCTAAGGTATAAGATCGGGGAGCTGAAGCAGAGCGAGTATCTTTCCATGAAGCAGAAGCTCGAGAAGCAGTTGGAGCTTCCTGGAGGGTAGGTTTTTTACGGCGCTATGACTAGACTCGTCTGTGAATGTGATAGTAACGGCTCTACCGGGCTCGGGTAAAACGACGACTCTTAAAAAGCTGGCCGAAATTCTGCCCGACGTGTCTGTTGTCAACTTTGGCGACATAATGTTTGAGGAGGCCGCCAATAGGTATGAGGTTAAGCACAGGGATGACATGCGGAAAATCCTTGGGCTACATGACTATCAACTGCTTCAGATAACTGCGGCGCAGAAGATAGCGAGTTTTAACAAGACGGTTGTTGTTGACACGCATTCGGTTATCAAGTCTAACTCCACTTACTATCCCGGTTTGCCGGACGAAGTTGTCAAGCTGATCAGGCCGGAGGCAATAGTTTATATGGAATTCAGGCCCGAGGACATAGTTGAAAGACGTCTGAAGGATGCTGCTGCAGGTGTTGGACGTAAGAGAGAGGCCTCGGATGTGGCTGAGGTTGCTTTCGACCAGAGCGTTGGGAGGCAGTTCGTTGTGGCTGCAGCCAACGCAGCCATGTGTTATCTGAAAATAATTTCACTCAACTATCCTCAGGCCTACCCGTTCCAGCACGCTGAGGATGCAGCTAAACAAATAGCCCAAACTATCGAGAGGTTTGTCAAAAAATCTTCCTAGTCTTTGACTGTTTTACGAGCCGAAACGATGAACGTTGTGTGGCCTCTCATAATGAATTCCGGCCTAGTCATTCCTCTCTTGACCCTAATGTTTCTGAGCAGCAGTTCTACGCAGGATGTGTCGCTGAACCCCACCTCATCCAGCGCTTCGAAGGTTTGGACGACCTGCTCAACCGTCGGGCTTACAGACACCCAAACACCGCTGGGTTTCAGACAGCTGTAGCATCTTTCAACAGCCTTCCAAGGCTCTGGGACGTCGATGATGGCTGCGTCCAAGTCTGTCTCGGCGACGTCTACGCCTATGTCTCCGTGTTTGAGCTCCACATACTTGTCCAAACCCAGCTGCCTAAGCCTGAGAGAAGCTGCTTCAAGGTACTCGTCTTTGACGTCGTAGCTGTAAACCTTTCCATAAGGCCTTACGAGGTATGCCAAAATGGATGTTAGAACTCCTGTTCCCGTCCCTCCCTCAAGAACCCGGCAGCCAGGCCCAACACCCGATGAAACTATTATGTACCCTATGTCTTTCGGATAAACCACCTGAGTCGTTCTTGGGAAAAACATCACCCTGTCTGCAAGTGTCGGGTTGAGAACGACCCAACGGGAGCCTGTGTTGCTGGTAACCCTGCAGCCGAAAGGCCTACCGATTAGTTGCGTAGTGTCTATGAAGCCTTCACTGCAGTGGAATTTCTTCCCCTCCCTTACCTGCACTAGGTACCTTTTGCGCTTCTCGGTGACTATTAGAACCCTGTCGGAGTCCTTGATTAACAAGCTGTCGTAGCTCATCTCCTGTTAAGGTTAAGAGAAACCAGTTGATATGTATATGCTGCGGCGGTGATGTGTCAGAGTTAAGATGAATGGGATGAAAGGAAGGCGTTTGGCTGAGCCGCAGCTCTTAAAGGTTTATTTCAGACCGGTTAAAGAAAGACAGGGGAGGGATGAAGGCGGCAGCCACTGTTTTGACTGTATTTTTTCTAGCGGCTGCTGTCCCACATCTTGCCTCAGCTGACTACGAAGTTGTTCTAACCTCACTTTCCCCAGAGGCTTTCACACCTCTTCAGGTAAGCAGCAGACAGATAGAACTGCTCGGCGCTTGGTCTAAAACAACCCTCCAAGTCTACATCAACCCATCGGGGTCGGAGATTCTTGACAGTGCGGCCAAACGAGGTGTGGA
>JANWZU010000165.1 GCA_025054795.1 Candidatus Caldarchaeum sp. | reverse complement strand
TTGTTGCCCAGATAGATGCACGTGAAAAATATTATGTGATGGGGAATCATGACTACTGGAGCGGCTACGCTGCTTCTGTTAGGCAGTTAATGTGGAAACACGGATGTCTTGAGCTCTCAGGCGTAGTTGAAACAAGATCCATGGGCAGAGTCTATGGATTGGACTGGGTTGAAAGAAGGAGGTATCCGAAGGTTGAGGCCGAGGGCTTGGTGGTTGTCCACGACCCGAACGCCGCCGACGCAGTTAAGGGGAGCTGCCTCATACTCTCGGGCCACACCCACGGAGGATTGGTGATTGGCGGACATGTTTTGTACAGCAACTCCAAGTACGTCAGAGGATTTTACAGCTTAGGTGAGAAAAAACTCTACGTTTCCAGAGGTTTGGGTCAGATGATACCCTTCAGGCTCGGCTCACCTCCTGAAATCCTTGTTCTTAGCTAAAACTATTATTAGCGGCAAGCCTTCTAACCGGGGCATGCAGGAGGCTGAAAAAGCCGGCGGGCAAACGCCTTCTCTACGCACAGTTAGGCTTGAGGATCTGATGCATGTTATGAACATAAACAGGATATGTCTTCCTGAGAACTACACATACAGTTTTTTCGAGGACCTTGCACGAGACTATCCCAAGTCTTTCTGGGTGGCTGAGGTTGGAGGTAAGGTAGTTGGCTACGTTATGTGCAGGGTTGAGAGGATCTTTTCGAAGATTGATTTTTTCAAGATAAAGAAAGCAGGCCATATTGTTTCTGTCGCTGTACTACCTGAGTACAGGAACAGGGGCTTGGCTACCGCTCTTATCAAGCAGGCTCTCAAGGCGTTGGCCGAGCACTATGGATGCGAGGAAGCTTATCTTGAAGTGAGAGTGTCCAACGACGTCGCCATCTCCCTCTACCATAAGCTTGGCTTCGTCTCCCGTGAAGTCCATAGAAGATACTACGCCGACGGCGAAGATGCTTTGATAATGGCTGTCAGGCTTCCGCAAAACGCCTAACTACTCTTTGAGCCTCCTCCAAGTCTTTGTGGCTGTCTATGCTTATCCATTCTGCGTCGTCGTAGGGGAAGGCCCTTATCGCCTTCCTCTCAACTAGAAGCGGGAAGGTGTGCTTCTCCAAGTCTCCCTGCTCCGGTAGGTACTTGAATATTTCTGACGAGAAGACGTAGACGCCGGCGTTTATGTAGTTGGTTAGCTGGGGTTTCTCTGCGAACCTCTTCACGAGGTAGGTATGTTCATCGAACACCACTATTCCGTAGGGTGAGGGGAGTTTTGTCAAGGCTATGCAAGCTATCGACCCGTCTAGCAGGTCCAGCATCCTGAACGGGTTCAGGGTAGTCAGTATGTCGCCGTTAACTACGATGAACTGCTTGTCAAACCTCAGCAGATGCTCGCCGTTCTTCAAAGCGCCGCCCGTACCCAAAGGCTCGTCCTCGACGGAATATCCTATTTTGACGCCCAGCCTGCTTCCGCTACCAATCACCTCTATTATCTTCTCCCGAAGGTATCCTGCGCAGACTATGAACTCTTTCACGCCGAGCTTTTTGAGCCATTCGACCTGCCATACTAGTATGGGTTTTCCGGAGACTTCGAGCATGGGCTTGGGCAGGTTTTCAGTGAGAGGCTTGAGACGCTTGCCGTATCCTCCTGCCAGCAGAACTGCTTTCAACACCTGTTTCACCTAACTATCCTAACTTTTTCACGGTCCTTCAAATCCTCCACCAGTATCCCTCGTTCTCCAAGCTCCTTCCTAATTCTGTCTCCCAAGTCGTATAAGCCACGCCTACGAAGCTCACGCCTCACGTCGAGTAAAATCTTCAAAAGCTCATAAACTTGTGTTTGAGTTTTTTCTCTTTCTTCCTCCATCAAGCCCAGCACTCTGCACATGTTTCTCAAAGCCGTGGATGCCTGCTGCAGGTCCTCCAAGCCGACGTCTGGCCTGTTGATATGTAGGTTGGTCAGCCTTACCAGCTCGTATAGTGATGCAAGGGCGTTTGAAGTGTTGAAGTCGTTCGACATGGAGTTGATGAACTCATCCATTAGTTTATCTACGTTGGCTCTGAATTCAGGGTTTGAGTTTCCCCTTACGGCGGTTTCCTCAGCCAAAGCAAGGTCGTCGAGAAGGTTTCTGACCTTAGAGACGTTTTCATGGGCCTGCTCCATGGCTTTCTCGCTGTAGTCCAAAGGTGTTCTGTAGTGGGCTGACAGGATGAACGCACGCACAACGGACCTCGAGTAGTTTTTCAAAACCTCTTTTATCGTCAAGTAGTTTCCAAGCGACTTGTGCATGCCTTTGCCGCCGACCGTCAGCTCCCCCGTGTGAAGCCAGTACCTGACGAACGGCTTTCGGCCCGTCAAGGCCTCCGACTGAGCTATCTCGTTTTCGTGATGTGGGAATATCAGGTCTTGGCCGCCGCCGTGAATGTCTATCTGCTCGCCCAAGTACTTCATGCTCATCACGGAGCACTCTATGTGCCAGCCGGGAAAGCCATAGCCCCACGGCGTCCTCCAGCAAAGAGGGTAGTCAGGCGCCGACTCTTTCCACAGCGCAAAGTCGGCTGGGTTCCTCTTCCTAGGGTCCGGTTCAACTCTGTGAACGTCCATCTCCTCAACCCTAATCTTGGAAAGTTTGCCGTAGTCGGGCACCTTCGAAACGTCGAAGTAAACGCTTCCGTCAACTCTGTAGGCATAGCCTTTGTCGAGGAGCTTCTCAACTGCATCTATGATGTCAGGTATGTGCATGCTGGCTCGGGGCTGTATGTCAGGCCTTCTGATGCCGAGTGAGTTCATGTCGCTGAAAAACTCCATCATGTACTTGTCGGCAACTTCCATAGGATGTCTCCTCAGCCTCACAGCCCCCTGAATCATTTTATCCTCGCCAGTCTCTCTCAGATGTCCGACGTCGGTTATGTTGCGGGAGTACTTCACGCCGTATCCCATGAACTCCAAAAACCTGATTACCGCATCAAAAGCCACGTAGGTCCTAGCATGGCCTAAATGGGCCACATCGTACACCGTGGGGCCGCATACGTAGACAGTCGCCACCCCCGGGGACCACGTCTCGAAAACCTCTAGAGACCGTGACAGAGTGTTGAACACCCTTATTTTCGTCAACCTAGGTTTATCTTCTAAGCGCTGCATTTATTTTTGTCAAACATGGATTTAGAAACCTTTATTAACTGGGTAAGGCATTATACGGAGGAAAGACTTATAGGCGAAAGTGAGAGCCAGCCTATATGTCTTTCTGAGGGTGAATGAGTTTGGTTAGGAGAAGTTGGAGAGAGCAGGAGTTGTGTCCAGAGTGTGGAAACG
Organism: Candidatus Caldarchaeum sp.; assembly: GCA_025054795.1. Classification (GTDB taxonomy): domain Archaea; phylum Thermoproteota; class Nitrososphaeria_A; order Caldarchaeales; family Caldarchaeaceae; genus Caldarchaeum. The sequence continues at coordinate 12,629 of JANWZU010000165.1, read as the reverse complement.
AGATGCTAGTTACTGACCAGAGAACAGGCGAGATAACATGCTCAGTATGCGGCTACGTCGTTCAGGAGAAGGACGTGGACATGGGCCCCGAGTGGAGAAACCTCGACGAGGAGGAGGGCAGCCGCAGCAGGGTAGGCGCCCCGTTGTCTCCGATGTACAGGGACCACGGGCTTTCAACAGTCATCGAAAGGGTTGACGAAGACGCTTCAGGGAGGAAGCTTTCGAAAGAGACGCGGGAGAAGATGCTGAGGCTCAAAAAGCTTGACGCAACATCTCAGATCAACTCAAGCGAGACCAGAAACCTGCAGCAGGCCGTCAACATCCTTCAAATATACTACGACAAGCTACGGCTGTCGCAGCCTGTGGCGGAGAGAGCCATGCTGATATACAGAAGAGCGTTGAAAGCTGGGCTGGTGAGGGGCAGGTCGATAAAATCAATCATGGCAGCTGCGACCTACGCAGCATGCCGAATGCTCGGTACGCCGAGAGACTTGAGGGAGTTTGAACGCTCATACCCGGCTGTGAAACGTAAGACAATAGCTCAGGGCTACAGGCTTCTACTGAAGCATCTGGGGTTGAAGGTCCCTGTTGCTGACCCGTCTATCTATGTGAACAAAATTGCTTCGAAGGTTGGGCTTGACCAGAGAACTGTTCAGGAGGCTCTGAGGCTTTTAAGGGAGGCTGTTCAGAAGAAAGCCACGGTAGGTAAAGACCCGGTGGGTATTGCAGCCGCAGCCCTTTACATGGCGTGTCAAGAAACCACGCAGAACCTGACGCAGAAAGACATAGCGAAGGCAGCCGGAGTCACAGAGGTTACGGTCAGAAACCGTTTCAAAGGGTTGAAGGACATACTGGAAAGCCTGCCAGCCTAAATAACCTCTATGTTTTCATCCGACAGACCAAGCTCGAGGAGTGTTTCACGGGCTTTGTCCCTGTGGTCGCCCTGAAGCAGTATCAAACCGTCTTTGACCACTCCTCCGCATGCAAGAGAGGCCTTTAGCTTTGAAGCTATTTCCTGAAGGTCTTTCTTAGTTCCGTTCAAACCCTCTATGACCGTCGTCGGCTTGTTCCACTTCCGCCTTTCGAGCTTTATCTTCACCCTTTGCTGTTCACGGCTTATCGTGCCGCAAACGCAGATGGATTTTGGGAGACCGCATGTCGAGCATATGTCGGCCATTATTTCTTCCTCTTCCTCACCTATGTATGCATCCAATCGGCTGCTTTTAAAGTCTCCGCAGGTTGACGCAGCCTCAAAACCCTACTGCTTCATGTATGTTTGTTTCTTTCTCTCATACTCTTCAACGGTGTAAGCCTGCCTAGCTGGAACACCGTACACAACAACCCTAGGGGGGACGTTCTTCGTCACGATTGAGCCCGCTCCAACAACAGCCCCGTCGCCCACCTCGACACCGGGCAGAATTACAGCTCCAGCTCCGATTACCGCACCAACTCCTATCGTAGGCCCTTTGAGCGGTGAGCCGACGGGGTAGGGGTCGTTCGTCATCACCACGTTGGGCGCAATGAATACCCTGTCGGAGATTTTGGTAAGATGGGGGATGTATACGTTTGACTGGATGTTTACGTCCCTGCCTACCTGAACAGCTCCGTCGAGAAGCGTTGAGCTTCCTATCCTAGATCCTCTTTGTATGACGGAGCCCGACCTAACCAGAACGTTGTGCCCCAGCTCGACATCGCCTTCGATTACCACTTCGTCGTAGACTACGCAGCCTCGCCTGATTATGCACCGGGGTCCTACGAAGCTTCCCAAGCTGGCTTCGTCAATCACCTCGTGCTCTCCTCCGGCCCTCGTCTCGAGCGCCTTAAGAAGTCGATGCCGAGACGGATATCCTAGAGTGGTGAAGTCGTCGACGAAGCAGCCCTCGCCAACCTCCGTCGGACCGTAAACCTGCGCATTCTTCGACAACAATCCCTTGACCTTGGCACGGGGCGAAACAAACCCCGACATTAGCGTCCCACGTCTCAGTTTGTATATATGTTTTTGCGCCCGAGTTTTCAAAACTTATGTTGATGCAGGCTTTATGCAGTATGAGTTTGACCAGTTGGAAGGAGCATGTCGAATCCGGCTCGAGGACCGTCGTCGACGGAGTTGAAATGTTTTACGTCGAACGCGGTGAGGGGCCTCCGGTTGTTCTCATTCATGGATGGGCCTCTTCATCGTTTGGCTGGAGAAAAAACCTGCCGGAGCTTTCTAAACGGTTCAGGACGATAGCTCTGGACCTGCCGGGGTTCGGCCTTTCCCAAAGGCTTGAGACAGGCCTGCATCTCCAGCCCTTAGCCGACCATCTGACCAAGTTTCTAAACCAGATAGGCGTAAGAAGGTTCAGCCTCGTTGGCCACTCGATGGGAGGAACGATCTCGGCTTACCTCGCCGCAGCAAAGCCGGACCTCGTCCAGAATCTGGTCCTCCTCAACCCAAGCCTTTTCGGCACAGAGGCCGGGCGTAGGCCATTCCTCGTGGAGATAGTTCGAAGAAAACCAGTCGGAAGTGTTTTGGCCCGTTTCATGATAAGCAGGTATTTCATCAGGTCGACTTTGAGACGGGTCTACGTGAAAAAGCACTTGGTTGACGAAAGCCTCGTTGAGGGATACTACGAGTCTGTCAAAAGGGCTGGGCTTGTTCTTTTGGAGGCTATGAACATCATGCGAGAATTCAACCTGAACTTGTTTTCCAGCATTAAATGCCCTGTTTTGTTCGTTCTGGGGGAGCAGGACAGGTGGGTTCCTTACGAGAAGAACAAGGAGTTGGCTGAAAAGGTTGGAGCCAAGGTTTACTCTGTTCCCGACGCAGGCCACATGGTTATTGATGAAAACCCGGAAGTAGTCAACAACGTTATATTGGAATTTCTTAGTGGTTGACGATGGGATGAAAAGCAGAAAGCGTGCCGACCTTCTTCTAGAGGTATTAATGTCGAGCGTAAACCTCGACAAAGTCCCTTTAGACCTTGGATGGTCTGTTTGGCAGCTGTTTTCGTCGGGTGAAATCTACTCGAGCAAGGGAGTCAGGATTTTGATCAAGGCTTGTAGGCTCTGCGAGCCAGACAAGACCAAGAGAGTTTTAAGAGGTGAGGAGGTCTGAGGCCGTTTTTCTCCGTTGAGGTAGTCCCAAAAGACCCTCTGTGGAAGCTTTTGATAGCCGGTTCCCTGATCGACGGAATGAGGTTTGACGGGCTGTGGGTGAGCGACCACTACTTCAACAGAAGCAGCTTCATCACCCTTACTCTGATTGCGCTGAACACTAGAAGAGTCGTGCTGGGCCCTGCGGTCGTAAACCCCTACACAACCCATCCAGCCGTCATCGCCCAGAACGTTTCAACCCTGCAGGAGGTTGCGAAAGGCCGGGTTCGCCTAGCCCTAGGTGCTGGAGACAAGCTGGCGCTTAGCAGGATAGGGGTGGAGAGAGAAAAACCCGTCGAGGCTGTTGTGAACGCTGTTAACCTTGTCAGGCGTTTTCTGACCCATTCCGGAAGAGTGGATGTTTACATTGGTGCTCAGGGTGAGAGAATGTTGAGGGCTTCTACTGAGGCAGCTGACGGCGTACTCGTCAACTGGTCCAGCTTTGAGATGCTTGAGAAATCTGCTAGAATTCTCAGCGACAACTTAGCCAAGACTTTCCACAAGGCGGCATACGTAATAACCTCTGTACACGAAGACGAAGCAAAGGCACGTAAAACAGCCGTTCCCTACGCCGCATACCTCATGGCAGGGTCAAGCCAGAAACATCTGGAAAGGATGGGCATAGGGGAGGACTTTAGAAAACGGGTCCAGCAGCTTCTGGAGATGAACAGATGGGACGAGCTTTACCAAGTATCTACGGGGAGTTGGGTCGATGAGTTCGCCTTCTGGGGCAGCTTCAAAAAGCTTGAAGAGTTTTCATCGGCCGTGCTGGACATGGGGTACGATGAGATAGTCTTTGCAGGGCCTCTCGGCCCGAGATACCTGCACGCTCTGAAGACTCTTTCCTTAATATGTAGGAGGATGAGGAGGGAGAGGGTTGGAGTTGGCTGAGCAGAGGCTGCTCTCGAGGGCTGAGGCTGAAAGGCTGAAGAAGGAAATAGCGTCTAGGATGAGGATGCCGAAGATTCCCTCGGACATGGAGCTGGCCTCGCTCAGCGGAGCTAAGGTTTTGAAAAAGCCCGTCAAAACCGCTTCAGGCGTCTCCGTAATAACGGTCGTAGCGCCTCTGTTCAGCTGCCCCCACGGCAGATGCGTATACTGTCCCGGTGGAAGGCCCTACGGAACGCCTCAGAGCTACACGGGCGAGGAGGTGGTCGTCAGGAACGCCACGGCTTTGGGCTTCGACCCATACAGGCAAGTCAAGGCCGCTGTTCAAAGGCTTCAGCAGATGGGCCATTTCGTGGACAAAGTTGAGCTGATAGTCATAGGAGGAACGTTCACAGCATCTTCCCCAGAGTTTCAGAGAAGGTTCATACAGCGTTGCCTCGACGCCTTGAACGGAGTGGATTCGAGCAGCTTGGATGAGGCCCTCAAGCTGGCTGAGGATGCATCCATCCATGTTTCCGGAATTACTGTTGAGACGAAGCCTGACTGGGCTAAGAAGGAGATTGCATCCCGTGCTGTGGAGATGGGTGTGACACGTGTCGAGATTGGTGTTCAAGCTCTTGACGACGAAATACTGTCGATGGTTAACAGAGGACACAGCTTGGAGGACGTGGTTGAGGCCACGGCTGATTTGAGAGACCTAGCTTTCAAGGTCTGCTACCACATGATGCCCAACCTCCCCGGTTCAAGCCCGTCGAAGGACCTCCAGATGCTAGTCAATTTGTTCGAGGACTCTCGGTTTAGACCAGACCATCTAAAAATCTACCCAACCTTGGTTCTGCCGAACACCGAGCTTGAGAGGATGTGGAGGAACGGCGACTACAGACCGTACTCGGAGGAGGATCTTGTGGATGTTTTGGCGGAGTTCATGCGGAGAGTACCACCCTACGTCCGTATCTCGAGAGTTCAGAGAGAAATTCCTTTGAAGACAACTCTCGATGGTTTGAAGACTGCGAACCTTCGGCAGATGGTTGAGGAGAGGTCAGGAACCTCGTGCCGCTGCATCAGATGCAGGGAGCACGCACATAGAAGGCTTGACGTGATGCCGGAGAGAGCTGAGTTCAGGAGTATTGTCTACGAGGCATCGGGAGGTTTGGAACACTTTATTTCGTTGGAAGACCCTGTATCGGATGCTTTGCTCGGCTACGTTAGGCTTAGGATTCCGAGGAGATGGCTTAGGCCGGAGCTTGAGAACGCCGCCCTCGTCAGAGAGCTTCACGTCTACGGTTTCATGAGACCTGTCGGCTCGGAGACAGGCGATAACACATCTCAGCACAGAGGTTTTGGGAAGGCTTTGATGATGGAGGCTGAGGAGACTGCGTTCAACGATGAGGGCTTGGACAAGGTCGCAGTCATCAGCGGCGTCGGAGTCAGGAACTACTACAGGAAGCTCGGCTACGTGCTCCAAGGCCCTTACATGTGCAAGCATCGCAGGTGTGCGGGTTGACTGTTCAGAAAACAATCAGCACAGCGTTTCATAGGCTTGAGTTCAGCCACAGAATAGCCATAGCCGTCTTCCTCATCCTCCTGATTCTCAGGCTTGCTATCATCAACACGCCCTCTCCTACGACATCCGTCGACAACTGCATAGAACCGTCTTCAGGAGGCTTCCCAATCGAATGCGGGTTCGTGTTCGACGAAGCCCACTATGTTCCGGCCGTCAGGAAGCTGCTGAGAGGAGTATCTACGAACCACGAGCATCCGCCTCTTTCAAAGCTTTTGGTAGCCGCCTCCATGATTGCCTTCGGCGACAACCCTGTGGGCTGGAGGCTGGCACCGGCCATCCTTTCTTCAGCCGCAGCCTCGTTCACAACCCTGATAGCCTGGCATCTCACACGCCGTAGAGACCTAACTCTCCTAGCCACCATATTCATAGCCACAGACGTGATGCTGTTCAACATAGGTTCTATAGCTATGCTCGACGGGCCCGCCATGTTCTTTCTGGTGGCTGGCACTTGGCTCTTCCTGAAAAGCAGGTATTCAGCAGCCGCAGCCTTGCTGGCGCTAGCCTTTCTGTGTAAAACAGCCGTGCTGTTCAACATCGTCGCCCTTGTGGCCTACCTACTTTTAGTGGCGTATTCGAAGAGAGGAAAGCTGATGGATGCGGTTGCGGAGTGGTCGCCCGCCTTCGAAAAAACCGTGATAATCATGTTAGCCGTGTCTATAGCCGGAATAGCTGCCTACGACTACGGTTTCAGGGCCTTCAACAACCCGTTCGCCCACCTCGACTACATGATCTCCTACCACAGCCAGCTAAGGTATGACTGTAAAGAGTTTCAGCTACCGCTGAGATGCACAGTAATAGACTCCGACGGGAAGAGAACGGTCATAGACCTGCCCCTGAGCTGGATATCCCCCATTTCTCCTTTCTCACCAGCTCCCTACCACCTCGTGACTGTATCCTCTGGAGACAGGTCTTGGCATCCTGTAGCCTACTGGGGGATATACAGCCCGGCTTGGTGGACAACAGGCCTAGTCCTAGCAATCACAGCCTACAACACCGTCCGCACACGTGGCAAAGACAGCCAGCAAGCCTTCATCTTCTCGTGGATGCTGTTCGGATACGGGCCCTACTTCCTGCTGGCCCATCTGCTCAACCGCTACGTCTACACATTCTACTTCCTGCCTACACTGCCAGCTCTGGCAGTCGGCCTTCCTCTTGTGCTCTCGGACGACAAGTTCTCCAAGGTGGTTGTATGGGGTGTAGCCGTAATACAGATAGTTTGGTTCTTCATCTACTTCCCCGTCAAGTCAGACACCTACATCCAAATCCTCGAGCTACTCAACCTGCCGAGATAGAGCATGCCAGCCGTAGAAGAGGCTAGGAAAGCGTTGGCAAAAGGCGAGGTAATAGTGATGGCAGGGCCGTGCGAGGTTGTTTACGAGGGCAGAGGAGCTTCTAGGCTTGGAGAAGGAGAAAGGCTAGTGATAATAAAGAGAGACAGAAGCATACTTGTCCACAGACCCACGGGCCACGAGCCTGTCAACTGGCAGCCCTCCGGCTCAGCCATAGAGTTCAAGAAGGAGGAGGGGTTGACTGTCGTCACGGCTACGAACGGCGACGAGGTTCTTAGGATAAGGTTCACCAAAGAACCTTCTTTAACCTTGTTCAAGCTGAGCGACGAAGCCCTGTTCGAGATGTACGCCTCCGAGGAGGAGATGAAGATGGCTTTGCTTGCTGAGCCAAGCCTGATAGAGGAGGGATTCACGCCCATGGAGGATGAGCGCTACGTGCGAGAAGCTGGGAGGGTTGATGTGCTGGGCGTCGACAGAGAAGGGAGGCTGGTTGCCGTCGAGCTGAAGAGGCGCACAGCAACAAGGGATGATGTCAAACAGCTGATGAACTACCTCGATGTGTTGGAGAGGGAGTTTGGGAAAAGACCCAGAGGCATACTCGCAGCACCCTCAGCAACCAAGACAGCTAGGGCTGAGATGGCTGGGTCTAAGATAGAGTTCAAATGCCTAACCCCCAAGAAATGCATGCAGGTGATTAGGAAAAAGAAAGGCCTCGACGCATATCTCTAGAAAAGCGAGACAGACCTAGAGAGAATCAGCTCCGTGACCCTTCTGACGTTGCCCACTTCGTCCATAACTATCTGCTCGACGTCCCTTACGAGGCTCTGGTCAAACTTGTCCAAAGGAATCGCTTGAACCGAAACTGTCAGCGGTTTGTTTATCGGCGTGTCTATCTGACTCAGGATTCTTACGTAAACCTCTCTCATCCTCCCTGTCTCCTCGTATATTCTTTTTGCTGTTAGGCCTGCGAGAACGTTGTAAATTTTTCCGACGTGGGAGATGGGGTTTTTGCCTGCGGTTGCCTCGAGCGACATCTGGCGGTTGGGGGTTATCAGTCCGTTGGCTCTGTTGCCTCTGCCTGTGTTGCCGTCGTCCCCGTGCTCGGCCGAGGTACCGGTGAAAGTCAGATAGTAAATTTCCTCACCTCCGACTGTCCCGTACTTGTCAGCCGTGTTCACATGCACAGAGACCTCGTTGTCAGGAGCCAGTTTCGACGCCAAGTCTTCGACCTCCGACTTGATTGCCTGTTTAACTGCGATGTAATGGTCTCTGTCCTTCGTCAAGGTGCTGACTATGCCGTCGGCAATCGTCAGAGTTATTCGCCTCCCTTTTCTGAGACCCATGACCTTCACATCCTCCCCGCTTTCTCTTACTTTCGACTTGAAGGCTTGGGAGTTGAGGTGCCTCTCTGTGTTGTAGACCAGCGTTTCAAGCGGCGTCAACGGGTAGAAAGCCACGCCGTAGGATGTGTCGTTGGCTAGAGGCATGTCGCTGCTGCTCTCCACAACGGCCTTGAGGTCTGGGCTGCTCTCCCTAACTCTCACCTCAAGCTGGATGTGTGAGTCGAAGTCGAGGAAGCGGAAGTTTCTTTTAATCATCGACCTGACCGCATCCTCTATAATTTTCTTGTAGGGAACGCTGACAACGCCGTCATGCGTCCTCACAGTAGTCGATGCACGGCCGGCTACTATGATTGTGATTCTCTCGTCGAGCCTTCCGTAGCCGAAGGTGTTGTACGCCCTTCCGCCAACGAGCAAACCCTTGTCGACGTTGTGGTGAAGAACCCTTCCGAACTCTTTCAAGTAGTAATGCGAAAGCATAACAGAGGCTTCCTCGCATGCGCTGTCTATGATGTAGTCTGGATGTCCAAGGCCCTTTCTCTCTACCATCTCAATCTCCTGCTGGTCGACAGGAGTTTTGTCTAGAGGCTCAACAGAGACGTAGGAAACCAATCGCAGCTCACCACGGCAACGAATCGAATGGTCAAATATTAACTTCTCAAACAGATAACCACTTAAACAGTGTTATTTCTCCCCAAGCACCAGATACATTATGTTGTTGCCCCTAATCAACACCTTCGGATAGCCCGCTGTCTTGCTCTCGCCCTGATATTCTACGGCGTGCTCCAGCAGCAAGTTCATGTAGCCGTCGCATTCAACCATCATCCCCTCGTATCTCAAGTCGTTCTTAAGGAAAACCCTCACCGGCTTGTTGATGTTCCTCATAATGGTTGTCAGAGGCTTAGCAGACTCCAATCCATATACCCCATAAGCAATACATTTAACTAACCCTTAAACCTGAGCAACCTTCAACTCGCTGAAGCAAACCGTGCAGACGATGTTATCACCTACTTTCATGGTTTCGTCAAGCGGCGCTCCGCAAACGGGGCATGGCAAAGCTTTTGGGTCGGGCTTGTAGAGCTCCCCGCCGCATTGGCTGCACATTTTCGCACCCAGCACGTTCAAAGCCCCACATGTTTTGCAGACCTCGTCTACACCCTGAGTGACGACTGTTATCGTCCTGTTTGAAGCCTGTGGCTGAGTCTGCGGCTGAGTCTGCCTAGGCGTAGGCGGAGGTTGCTGCTGACTGCGTGGCTGAACAGTCCGAACCTCTATGGCGGGTTTTTCCTCTTCGAGAATTTCCTCAAGCTCCCTTTCCATGCTTCTTAGCTCGTTTGACGGCCGGGACATCCTATGAGGCCTCCTAGGGACCGAAGGTGTATGTGTGTAGTCTGGAGGAGCCCTCATCCCCCTGATGAAAAGCACTAGTCCAACAACGCTTACGGCCCCGCCGACAGCCGTGATTATCACTCCCATGGGAAGTCCCGGCATTAGCTGAGTGTCGTAAAGCCGCTGGATAGGTGATTCTAACCCTCCTGTCACGAAGAGCAGAAGGATAGGCAGAAGGACAATGGCGACGCCCATGACGCCTAGAACAACGCCTATCTTCGGATTTGGCATTTCGTAAAAAGCCTAAACAAGCCGGTTATAAGTCTTACCGACGGCTGAAACCTATTTTCACAAAAACTCCGTCGACATCCCACTCTCTCGAAAAGTATTCAGAGGGCATTGGTGTTTTTAAGCTTGTGAACTCCATGGTAGACCTTGTCTCCTCCTCTATAAACGGTTTCATACGTCTAAGATGATTAAGAAAGTCGTCGTCGTCAGACTGGACGACACACTCGATTTTGCTCAGAACGTCTAGGTTGGCCTCCTTCCTCATAACTTGCACCCTTCTTATGACTTCCTTAGCAGCCGACATCGCTTCCAGCTCTTCAGATACCGTCAAGTCTACGTATATCTCCGCATGTTCGTTTTCAGCGGTGGAGAATTTTTCGGGCAGTATTTTCTTAAAGCTGAAGTAGCTGCTTGGCAGGAAGTACTGTTCATCCATCAGCGTTATCTTCAGCCCACCTTCTCTTTCGAGCTGGTCTTTCAGCTGAAAGCCGTCGGCTTTCTTGAGATATTCTAGAAGTAAAGGAAGCCTGCGCCCTACCCTCGGTCCCGCTTGGGAGAGGTCGACTTCAGCAACCAGCCTAATATCCTTGAACACCTGACCGGGCTCGAGCAGTTCAAGCTGTTCTGTGTTAGCCGACTCTTTGACGAAGCTCCAGTATGTTTTGATGGCTTCATAAGCTTTTAGGTTTCTCGGGACAACTGTAATCTTATGGACAGGTGAGCGAAGTTTTCTACCGCCTCGCTGACGAGCTGCTAAAATCGCTGTGAGTACGTTTCGAGCTACCGCCATGTCCTCGACGAGCCTTTCGTTCATGAAGCGAGTGTCTGGCTCAGGCCACTTCTCTAAATGTATACTAGCACGTGAGTCTTCGTCCCTCACCAAATCATACAAAGCTTCTGAGACGAACGGAGCGAAAACAGCCAACACCAAAAGTGTTTTTTTCAGCACGTAGTGTAGGCAGGCGTAGGCAGCCATCTTTTCACGGGTCTGCGTCTCAGTCCAAGCCAGCCTCCTTACAGAGCGTAGATATGTTCTGCTTAGGTCTTCAGTTATGAACCCAAGGACTTCACGTATTGCTCTGTGTATCTCCATCTCCTCAAGGCTTGAGGAAACCTTCGACACCACATCGTTCACACGTGCTAAAATCCATCTATCCTCCGGCCTTAGGACGTCCAAATAATTTTCAAGCAGGTGTGTGCGTGGGTTGAAGTTGTCTATCTTTGCGTATGTCGATGCGAAGATGAATATGTTCCACAGGATGTTGAGGTCTTCAGCTATACGATGGACTTCAGACGGAACGAAGTTTATGGTGTCCCAGACCTCTGCTTTGCTTGATAGGTAAAGCCTTAGCGGGTCTGCTCCATACAGTTCAAAGGCATCTTCAGCCCATACCACGTTTCCACGGGATTTGGACATCTTTTTGCCGAACTCGTCCAGCACATGCCCTTGGTTGAGCACCGACTTGTAAGGTGGAACACCTCTCAGCATGGTCGAGGTGAAGAGAAGCGTGTAGAACCAGCCCCTCGTCTGGTCCATCGCCTCCGTGACAAAATCGTAGGGATACAGTTTTTCGAAAAGCTGGGGAGAGCTCAAGGCGTTGACGCTTGCGAAGAAGGCAACGCCTGAGTCAAGCCAAGTGTCAAGGACGAAGGGAATCCTCTTCATCATTCCGCCGCACTGCCCGCATCTGAACACGTACATGTCTACCCAAGGTCTGTGCATCCTTCTGACGGCTGGTTTTTCAACAGCTTCTTCAAGCTGCTTCCTCGACTCCACGACTTTTTTGAAGCCGCATGATTCGCATCTCCACACGTTCAACGGAGTTCCCCATATCTTGCTGCGTGAAATGCACCAGTCCTGTGCGTTGATAAGCCAGTCGCCGAAACGGTTTGTTCCAGCCCATTCGGGCCACCACTTGACCTTCTTGTTTCCCTCTATCATCTTTTCCTTTATCTTGTCAACCTTCAAGTACCACTGGACGCTGGCTAGGTAGACGAGCTTTGTGCCGCATCTCCAGCAGTGCGGATAGCTGTGAACAATCTCGCCACTTTTTACAAGCAGCTTCTTCCGCTCAAGGTCCTTTATCACCCTCTCGGAGGCGGCCTCCACGCTTAAGCCGTTGTATGAGCCTCCTTCCTCGGTGAATTTTCCAGACGTGGAGACTGGGCAGAAAATAGGGAGGCCGTGCCTCAGCCCAAGGCTGAAGTCTTCGGGGCCGTGGGCGGGTGCTATGTGGACGAAGCCGCTGCCCTCCTCGAGAGAAACATGTTCCGAGGGGATGAGTTTATGGACGTGGTTTTTATGGATAGATACTTCCTCAGCCAACGGATGAATATACCTCTTACCGGCTAAGGAGCTTCCTCCGACGAACCTTTTCACGCGGATGTTATCTAGACCGGTTTCAGAGGCGAACCTTTCAAGCAGTTTTTCAGCCACAAACCACGACTCACCCCCCACCTCAATCTCGGCGTACCTAGCTTCGGCGGCCACGGCGACAGCCTCGTTTCCCGGCAGAGTCCAAGGTGTCGTAGTCCAGATTATAACGTATCCTCCTTCCTCTAACGGTATTTTGACGTAGATAGATGGGTCTGAGACTTCCTCGTAGCCTTGGGCCATCTCGTGCTGGGACAGGGCCGTCTCACAGTGGGGGCATGTTGGTACGACCCGATGGCTTTCTACAAGGTCGCCGCTTTCGTAGGCCTTCGCCAGAAGGTACCATATGTGCTCCATGTATTCTTCTCTACGGGTTTCGTAGGCGTTATCGTAGTCTAGCCAGAGACCCAGCCACTCACTCG